>NZ_JBFAIA010000251.1:0-9461 GCF_040654455.1 Nonomuraea sp. NPDC050691 | reverse complement strand
CTGGGTCAGGGAACGCAGCCCGATCTTGAGGTCCTCCATGTGCTTGGCGGACTCCTCCCGCATGCGCTTCTTGTCGAGCATGCGGAACACCGTGCAGCGCGCCTACGACGACCCGCTGGTCATGGCCGAGTTCCGGCTGACCGGTGAGGCGTTCGCGGGCGAGGTGGTCGAGACCGAGCCCGAGCACGCCGAGGGCGAGGGCCGCTCGCGCAAGCTGCGCCCTCTCGTGGTGGTCAAGACCGACGATCCCGTACGGCTGGCCCCCGGCACCGCGCTCGGCACCCCGCAGCGCCGCGCCCAGGGCGCCCAGCTCGTGGAGGCCCGCGACGGCCTGGTCACCGTGAAGATCACCAAGGGGATGGGCCGGGGGAAGACGCCCGCGCCCGGGTCGGTGCCCGAGGTGGGCGAGCGGGTCTGCTACACCTCGCTGACCGACGACTTCCAGGGCTCCCCTGCCCTGCCCGAGGCCGAGGCCACCCCGTGGACGCACGGCGGCCCGCCGCGGGAGTACACGCCCAGCGACGAGGACGCCCTGGAGGAGTGGTCGTGACGAGTCCCGAGCAGGTCATCCAGGCGGTGCTCGCCGATCTGCCGAGGCATCGCGGCGTGGTCGTGGACTCGCCGCCCGGCGCGGGCAAGTCCACCCTCGTCGTACGGGCGGCGGCGCACATCGCCGCCACCGGCGAGCCCCTGATGATCGTCGCCCAGACCAACGAGCAGGTCGACGACCTGGTGACGCGGATCTGCGAGCGGCACCCGGACCTGACGGTCGGGCGGTTGTCGGCGGGCGGCTACGTCCCTCCGCTGCGGCTGCTGGAGCTGCGCGGTGTCACGGTGGGCACCCGCGTGCAGGATCTCGGCGACCCCGACATCGTGATCGCGACCGCCGACAAGTGGGCGTGGATCTCCGGCCGTACATGGCCGTGGGCGATCGTGGACGAGGCGTACCAGATGCGCTCGGACAAGCTGCTACGTATCGCGGGGCTGTTCGAGCGGGCGCTGTTCGTGGGCGACCCGGGGCAGCTCGACCCGTTCTCGATCGTGGACGGCGACCGCTGGTCGGGGCTGTCGTGGGATCCGCTGCAGAGCGCCGTGTCGGTGCTGCTGCGGCACAATCCGGACCTGCCGGTCCACCGGCTTCCCGTGTCGTGGCGGCTGCCCGCGTCCGCCGCGCCCGTGGTGTCGCGGGCGTTCTACCCGTTCACGGGGTTCCGGGCCGGCACGGAGCCGCACGAGCGGCGGCTGGAGCTGTCCACGGGCGGCATGGGCACCGTCCACGACCGGGCGCTCGAGGAGGCGGCGCGCTCGGGGTGGGCGCTGCTGGAGCTGCCGAACCGGCACACCGTGCGCACCGACGGCGAGGCCGTGCGGGCCGTGGCGCTGCTGGCGTCCCGGCTGCTCCAGCGGGGCGCGGTCGCGTCCTCGGAGCAGGGCGAGCGGCCGGTGACGGCCGAGCGGATCGCGGTCGGCGCGGCCCACCGCGACCAGGTGGCGGCGATCAGGAACGCCGGGGTGCCGCCGGAGATCACCGTGGACACGGCCAACCGGCTGCAGGGCCGCGAGTACGACGTGACGATCGTGCTGCACCCGCTGTCGGGGCGGCGCGACGCGACGGCGTTCCACCTGGAGTCGGGGCGGCTGTGCGTGCTGGCCTCGCGGCACCGGCACGCGTGCGTCGTGGTGGCGCGCGCGGGGATCGCGGAGCTGCTGGACGCGCACCCGTCAGCCGAGCCGGTGCAGCTCGGGGTCCCGGTGAAGTTCCCGGACGGCTGGGAGGCCAACCAGGCGGTCCTGGACCACCTGGCCGCCCACCGCGTCTGACGCGCGTCCCCGGCGGCCGGGCGGGACGCGTGGCGGCTCAGAGGCGGGCGCGCCAGACGTCGATGACCATGACCGTGCGCATGCCCGCCGACAGGTACAGGTCGAGGGCGGGCGTGGTGTTGTTGGAGTCGACGTGCAGGATCGTGCCCTTGCGGCCGCGCGCGGCGTCGGCGGCGAAGGCGTGCTTCAGCAGGAACCGGCCGAGGCCCCTCCCCCGGAACTCCGGGAGCACGGCGAGCAGGGCGACGTAGCCGCAGCCCTCGTCGGGCAGGAACTGGTCGTTGCCGATCACGGTAGCGGCGGGCCGGCCGTCGACGCGGGCGACGGTGAGCTGGCTCCAGTCGGTGGCGCGGTGCGCGGCGCGGCGCGCGTACCAGGTGTCGTAGTCGACCTTGACGAAGCCGAAGTGCTGGGAGAAGGCGGCCTGGTGGAGCATGTGGGCGTCGCGGCGCACGTCCTCGGTCTCCCCGCTGTGCAGGGTGAGGCCGGGCGGCGCGGCGGGCGGCTCCAGTGGGCCCTCGTGGTCGATGCGCAGCCGGTGGAAGCTGGTGGCGGGCGCGAGCCCGTGGCGCTCGGCGAGGGCGCGCTTGCCCTCGTCGGCGCGGTGGATGCCGGCGTCCACCGTGACGGCGTCATGGCCGCGCTCCCTGCCCAGTTCGCGGGCACGGTCCAGCACGGTGCCCCACAGGGGCCCCGCCACGTCCTCGCGGCCGGGACGGACGGTGACGTCCACCTCGACGAGGTCGCTGCGGCCCTTGGCGCAGGCCCAGGCCCAGGCGATCAGGCGGCCGTCGGCGTCGAGGCGCAGCAGGCCGTCGCGGTCGAGGTCGAAACCGGGGTCCGCGAGATCTGCCTTGACGTCGTCCAAGGTCCAGTCGGCGTGACCGATGACCGCCGTGTCGGCCGCCGCGAGCAGCTCGTGGATGGCGGGGGCGTCCTCCGGCCGGGGGCGCCTGATGGAATCCATGCCGGCGATTGTGCCGAAACGGGCAGGACCCTCGCCTCCCATTTTCCCTCCGTCGTTAAGCTGGATGGGTGCTGGACAAGAACCCGCTGCGCGTCGTGGTCGTCACCCCAGACCCGATGACGGTACGGCTGGCGCTCAGCGGCGACCTAGACTACGGCACCGTCTCCGAGCTGACCGCACTGCCCCTGGATCGCGGGGTTCGCCGGCTCGACGTTGACCTGTCGGGATTGTCGTTCATCGACTCGTCCGGGCTGGCGGCGCTCATCCGGCTGTACCACCAGGCCGAGCGGGCCGACGCCGTGCTGCGGGTGGTGGCCGTGACGCCGTACCTGCGCAACGTGCTGCGGATGACGGCGCTGGACCGGCTCTTCAGCCTCCCGCCCGCCTGACCGCCCGACCCGACCGCGGCCACCTCCGCGGGAGGCCCTGCCCGCCGCCGTGACGTCCGCGAGGCCCCGTTCCACGGCCGGACGCCCGGGAGGAGGCTCCTCCCGGGCGTCGCGGCGCGGTCTGCCGGGGTCAGCCGACGACGGGCTCGGGCTGCTGCTCCTGGGCGGCCGGGCCGCCGCGCAGCGGGATCTCCTTGACGAACGCCGCCAGCAGCGGGACGACGACGGCGAACAGGATCGCCCACCAGAAGACGCTGGAGATGGAGCCGGCCAGCGACTCGATGAGGCCGGTGCGCATCTCCTTCGGCATGTGGGCGAGCGCGGCGGGGTCCATCCGGCCCCCGCCCTTGGCGATCTTCTCGGCGGCCTGCGCCCCGAACCTGTCCGTCAGCTGGTCGCGGAAGCCGTTGTTGAAGACCGCGCCGAACAGCGAGACGCCGAACGAGCCGCCGATCGAGCGGAAGAACGTGGTCGCGCTGCTGGAGACGCCGAGGTCCTTCTGCTCGACGCTGTTCTGCGCGATGAGCATGGTGGTCTGCATGAGGAAGCCCATGCCGAGGCCGAGCACGGCGATGTAGACGCCGGTCTGCCAGCTCGGGGTGTCCATGTCCATGGTGGACAGCAGCCACATGCCGAGGGCCATGCCGACGCCGCCGATCAGCGGGTAGATCTTGTACTTGCCGGTCGAGGTGATGGCCTTGCCGACGAACAGCGACACGATCATGGCCGAGGCCATCATGGGCAGCAGGAGCAGGCCGGAGTTGGTGGCCGTGGCGCCCTGGACCATCTGCTGGAACAGCGGCAGGAAGTTGATCGCGCCGAACATCGCGAAGCCGAGCAGGAAGCCGATGGCGGAGATCAGCGTGAAGTTGCGGTTACGGAAGAGCTGCAGCGGCATGATCGGCTCGGCGGCGGCCCGCTCGACCGGGATGAAGATCGCGAGCGTGACGACGGCGACGCCGATGAGACCGAGGATCTGCCAGGAGCCCCAGTCGTACTCGTTGCCGCCCCAGGTGGTGACGAGGACCATGGCCGTGATGCTGATCGACAGCAGGATCGCGCCCAACCAGTCGATGCGCACCTTGTTGTGGTGCTTGGGGAGGTGGAGCTTGAGGACCAGCACGGCGAGCGCGATGGCGCCGACGGGCAGGTTCACGTAGAAGGCCCAGCGCCAGTCGAGGTGGTCGGTGATGAAGCCGCCGACGAGCGGGCCGGCGATCATGGCCAGGGACATGGCGCCCGCCATGATGCCCTGGTACTGGCCGCGCTCGCGGGGCGGCACGAGGTCGCCGATGATGGCCATGACGTTGACCATGAGGCCGCCCGCGCCGAGGCCCTGGAGGGCGCGGAAGGCGATCAGCTCCGCCATGCCGCCGTCGGGGCCGCCCAGCACGGAGGAGCCGGCCATGCCGCACAGCGCCGAGCCGATCATGAAGATGACGATCGAGACCAGGAAGATGGTCTTGCGTCCGTAAAGGTCGCCGATCTTCCCCCAGATGGGAGTGGAGACGGTCGTGCCGAGCACGTACGCTGTGACGACCCATGAGAGATGCTGGAGCCCGCCGAGCTCGCCCACGATCCGGGGCATCGCCGTACCGACGATCATGTTGTCGAGCATGGCGAGGATCATCGCCAGCATCAGTCCGGGCAGGACCACCATGACTTCTCTGCGGCGCCCTCCCGCTGCCTCTTCCATAAGCACACCCCCGACGTGGAGAATCTTCCTTACTTGCCGACCGGCAAGCTTGCAATAAGGTAGATACTTACTTGCCGGTCGTCAAGTCGAAACAGGTGCACATTGCGCGAAGACACCCGGACGCGTATCCAGGAGATCGCTCTCAGGCTGTTCACGGAGCAGGGCTACGAGGCGACCTCACTGAGAGAGATCGCCGAGGAGCTCGGCGTGACCAAGGCCGCGCTCTACTACCACTTCAAGACCAAGGACGACATCGTCGCCAGCCTGGCCGACATGCGTGTGGCCGAGATCGAGGAGCTGCTGGCCTGGGTCAGGGCCCAGCCGAAGAGCCCGGAGACGCGCCGCGAGGTCGTGCTGCGCTTCGCCGAGTCGCTGCGCAGGCCCCGGTACATGGAGGTCGCGCGGTTCATGGAGCGCAACCAGACGGCGCTGCGCGACCATCCGAAGCTCGTGCGCATGCGCGAGGCGATGCTGGAGCTCGTCAACGAGATGAGCGATCCCGGCGACCCGCTGGCGCTGCGGATCGGGCGCTCCATGTCGCTGTTCGCCCTGCACGCGGGCAAGTGGATGCCGCACGAGGAATCGGTGTCGGAGGAGGAGATCCACGAGGCCTCCCTGGAGGTCGCGCTACGACTCCTGGAGCCGTAGCGACGATTGGGACACGCGATCCCGGGCAGGTCTCCGATCACGCAACGCATCCATCCGGGGAGGAAAGCAGTGGAGGCCACGATCGCGCTCCGATTGCCCAGAGATGCGGCCAGCGTCCCCCTGATCAGGCAGATTCTCGAGGCCACCCTCAAGACTCTGGGCGTCGTGCCGCAGATCCGTGACGACATCGAGCTCATGCTCAGCGAGGCGTGCTCGAACGTGATCCGGCACGCGGGGCCCAGCGACGAGTACACGGTCAGCGCGGGCGTCCACGACGACCTGTGCACGATCAAGGTCATCGACACCGGCGACGGGTTCGACCCCCGCACGGTGGATCCGGCGCCCGACACCGCCGAGCACGGCCGCGGGCTGCAGATCATGCGGGCACTTGCCGACGACATCCGCTTCACCAACCGCCGCGAGAAGGGCGCCGTGGTGTGCCTGGAGAAGCGGCTGCGCTTCGCCCCCGAGGCGGCGGCCCGGCCGCTCATGAGCGACCGGGGGCTCGCCGCCCACCACACCGCGCGGGGCGCGGACAACGGGGCCTGACCGGTTACGAGGTTCTGGCGGCCGGCGCCGGCCACGGTCTGGCTGTCAGGCCGGCCATGAGACCGAGGGTCACCAGGACCACCACCGAGATGAGCAGGACCGCCAGGAACACGAGGGAGAAGGTGATCGCCAGCGAGGCGATCGCGCCCAGTAGTGCCAACATTCGGCCAGACTTTCCCCATCACCTCGGGTCTATACCTCCGCCAAGGGATAGATCCGACTGGCTTGGCGGCGAGTCCCGCCTGTGTCCCCGCGCCGGTCAGGCGGGCGGGGTCTCGCGACGGCTGGGGAGCTGGTCCAGGCGGCGCAGGATGACGCCCTCGCGCAACGCCCAGGGGCAGATCTCCAGCCGCTCGACCTCGAACAGGTCCATCGCCGCGTCGGCGACCAGCGCGCCGGCGGCCAGCTGGGCCGCCCGGCCCGGCGACACGCCCGGCAGCGCGGCCCGCGTGGCCGCGTCCATGGTCGTCAGCTTGCCCGTCCAGTCGGCCAGGTCCTGGCGCGACAGCGAGCGCGACGCGTAGACCCCCTCGCTCGACGGGGCCGCCCCCGCGACCCTGGCCAACTGCTTGAACGTCTTGGAGGTGGCCACCGCGCAGGTGGAGTCGCCGTGCCGTACGACGTCGCGGACCGTGCGGGCGATCTCCGCTCGCACGTGCCGGCGCAGCGCCCGCACCTCGTCCGGCGGCGGCGGGTCGGCGGTGAACCAGTCGCGCGTCAGCCGGCCCGCGCCCAGCGGCAGCGACACGGCCACGTCCGGCTCCTCGTCCACGCCCGCGGCGATCTCCAGCGAGCCGCCGCCGATGTCGAAGGCCAGCAGCCGGCCCGCCGACCAGCCGAACCAGCGCCGCACCGCCAGGAACGTCAGCCTGGCCTCGTCGCGTCCGGACAGCACGTCGATGTCGACGCCGCAGCGCTCGTCGATCCGGGACAGCACCTGCTCGCCGTTCGCCGACTCGCGCACCGCCGACGTCGCGAACGCGAGGAAGTCCTCGACACCCTTGTCCTCCGCCAGGCGCAGGGCCTCCTCGACGAACGCGCCGAGCCGCTCGATGCCCTCGGCGGACAGCTCGTTGCGCGCGTCCAGGTACTCGGTCAGGCGCAGCTCCTCCTTGTGGGAGTACGCGGGGATGGGCCGGGCGCCTCGGTGGGCGTCGACGACGAGTAAATGAACGGTGTTCGAACCGATGTCCAGCACGCCGAGTCGCATGGCCATGACGCTACCGGCCTGCGGCGCGCACGGCGACGCCTCCCCCTCTCGTGCCGTGCGCGACGCGGCCAGACCGCGCGGGGGCGCGAGTACGGGTTGCCCCCGTCACGGCCATACGCTGATCGCATGTCTCGAACCCTGCGACTGCTGATCACCGGTGGCGGCACCGGAGGTCACACCTATCCGGCTTTGACCACCCTGACGGCCGTGCGGCGGCGTCAGGTGCCGCACGACGTGCTCTGGGTGGGCACCGCCAACGGGCTGGAGGCCAGGATCACGGCCGAGCACGGCATCCCGTTCAAGGCGATCACCACCGGCAAGCTGCGCCGCCGCCCCAACCTGCGCGAGCTCGGCACCAACATCGCCGACGTGTTCCGCATCCCGGTGGGCGTGGCCCAGGCGATCGGGCACGCCGCCCGCTTCCTGCCCGACGTGGTGCTGTCCACCGGGGGGTACGTCGCGGTGCCGATCGGCGTGGCCGCCAAGCTGATCCGCCGGCCGCTGGTCATGCACGAGCAGACCACGGTGGTGGGGCTGGCCAACCGGATCCTGGCCCGGCTGGCGACCCGGATCGCACTGTCGCACGAGTCGTCGCTGCAGTACCTGCCGGCCTCGGTACGGGACCGGGCCGTGGTGACCGGCAACCCGATCCGGCCGGAGCTGCTGCAGGGCAACCGGGCCGCGGCGTACGACCTGTTCGGATTGACGTTCGAGGTGCCGCTGATCTACGTGACGGGCGGCGCGCAGGGCAGCAAGCAGATCAACACGCTGCTCGCGGAGATCCTGCCCCGGCTGCTGCAGCACGCGCAGGTCGTCCACCAGTGCGGGCCGGCCTGGATCGAGCAGATGCGGGCCGTCGCGCTGCCGCCGCAGCTGGCCGACCGCTACCACCCGGTGCCGTACGTGGGCTCGGAGCTGGCCGACCTGTTCGCCGCGGCCGACGTGGTGATCGCGCGCAGCGGCGCCGGCACGGTGTCGGAGCTGACGGCCATCGGCAAGCCGTCGGTGCTGGTCCCGCTCATCCCGACGGGTGGCGACGAGCAGCGCAAGAACGCCGGATACCTGGTGTCGGCGGGCGCGGCGCGGGCGCTGCTGGAGCCGCACCCGACGGCCGACATGTTGCTGGCGGAGCTGATGCCGCTGCTGGCCGACCCGGAGCTGCGCGCGGCGATGGCCGAGGCGGCGCGCAAGGCGGGCCGCGTGGACGCGGCGGAAGCACTGTGCGACGTGCTGCTGCAGACGGCCCACTGGCACGGCTGACCCGCGGAAAAGGCCGGGATCGGGGGCCGGGGGTTGCAGGGAGCAGAGGTCTCAAGAGGCCGGAGGTCTCGGGGGCCAGAGGTCTCAAGGAGCCGGAGGTCTCAAGGAGCCGGAGGTCTCAAGGAGCCGGAGGTTTCAGGGGGCTGGAATCTCAGGGGTCCGGGGTGAGCGGGCGGAGGGTTTCGCGGGCGGCACGGACGCTGTCGCGCAAGGCCTGTTCGAGCCGGCCGGCGTCCTCGGCCAGCCGGCCCAGCTCGGGCACCGCCGGACCGGCGGCGCCCGACTCGGCCAGCAACTCCTCGTAGCGCGGCAGCGTGGCGCCGAGCCGCTCGATCTGGCCGCGGGCCCGGTGGGCGCGCTCGGCGTCGGCGACGTGGCCCGCGTAACGCTCCAGCGCCTCCACCCGCGCCACCACGGCGGCCTCGCTGCCGGCCAGGGCCCGGCCGAGCGGCTCTGCGACGGCGGCCACCTCCGGCGTCACGCCCTCCGCGAGCACCTCCTCGTGCTCGGCCCGCAGCTCCGACAGCTTGGCGAGCAGCCGGGCGATCTGCCACTCCTGCTCGGGCAGCATCACCGCGTTGCGGACGCCGTCCAGCAGCCCTTCGGCGTTGACGCGCGAACCCATGACCGAGGCGACCGCCGCGTGGGCGCGGTCCATGAGGGCGCGGGCGGGCTCGTCGAGCCACTCGCGCAGCACGTACCGGTCCGCGTGCCGCCGGGCGGTCTCGTACACCTGCAGCTCCTCCGCGCGGCGCCGCTCGGCCCGCGCGTCGGGGCGGGGCTTGAGCAGCACGCCGACGATGAGCAGCGCGGCGCCGGACATGACGACGGCGAAGGCCGTGTAGCGCTCGGAGAGGAAGAGGTCCAGCCCGGCGGCGACGGCGGCCAGGGCGAGGACGGTGGCGGCCGGGCCCGCGGCGG
>NZ_JBFAIA010000250.1:0-9569 GCF_040654455.1 Nonomuraea sp. NPDC050691 | reverse complement strand
CCGCCGCCTCGATCATGATGGCCATCAGCTCTGTCTTGCCGTTGACGTAGCGGTACAGGGCCATCTTGGTGAGGCCGAGCTCGGCGGCGATGCGGTGCATGGAGACCGCCTCCAGGCCCTCGGTATCGGCGACCTTGACGGCGGTGTCGGCCAGCCGGGCGAGGTCGAAGGCGGGCCTGGGGCCTCTGATGCGCGGCTTGCGCAGGCCCCACAACAGTTCCGCCAGTGTCCTCGGATCCTCGTTGACCGCCACGTCGCCTCCCGCTTGCCATCCACCAAAACTGTCTCTACCGTACACAGTGTTCAGGGGACACAGTTTATCTCCGGACCCGGGAGCAGGCGGTGGCCGAGGGGCCACGCCGTGAAACGAGGAGTGGGCCATGTCCAAATCAGTGCTCGACATGTCGATGTCCCTCGACGGGTACATCGCCGATCCCAACGACTTCCTCGGCGGCAACGATGGCGAGCGGCTGCACAGGTGGGCTGACTCGGACCAGCATCCCGGGCCGGTCAAGCAGTTCCAAGACGAATGGAACGGGGCTGGTGCGATCCTCGCGGGACGGCGGACCGCTGAGCTCATGGACCACTGGGGCGGCTCTCACGGCGGTCTCCCGATCTTCGTCCCCAGCCACCGGCCGCCCGGCCCGGCCGCCAGGTGGGGCTATCCGCTGGTGACCTACGTGAACGACGGGATCGAAAGCGCGATGGCGCAGGCGAAGGCCGCCGCCGGGGAACGGGACGTCCAGATTCGTGGCGGCGCGTACACGGTGCAGCAGGCCCTCGTGGCCGGAGTGCTGGATGAAGTGCAGATCCACCACATTCCAGTACTCCTGGGCGGAGGGCGCCGGTTGTTCGACGTCCTGCCGTCGGAGATCGAGTTGGAGATCATTCAGGTGCTCGACACGCCCGAGGCCACCCACATCCGCTACCGCGTCCGCCGCTGAGCCGATCGGCCACGGACCGGGCCGGGCGTTACTGCCAGGGGAGGTTGAGGTTGGTCCGGTCATGATGGAAGAGTGACTGCTCTGCCTGGTGATCGATTCCGTGATCCGAAGATGTGGATCACGGCATTCGCGGACGAAGTCTTGGTGCGATGCCCGCGCTGCGCCGGGTGCGCCGTGATGCTCGCTCAACCGGGCGATCCTGTGCATCGCGTACCCTGACGTGGGGGACGATTCGAAACGCTGAGGCGGTTGCGCTGCTCCAGTCGTCTTCGATGTTCGGCGTGGCCACGGCGGTCGACCCGTACTTCGGGTTGCCCTTGTGGGTCCAGGCCGGGTTTCGCGGTCACCTGTGGTGGGCGTACAACCTCCGACACCTTGATCCGTTGGAGGGCTACGTGGCAGCACGCCTGAAAGAGCGTCACGAACTTCCTCTCACCACAGGCTCCATGACCAACATCGCCCGGCTTCCCGTCTGGATGAAGGCGGAAAAGAGCCGGGACGAGGTCTTGCGAACGATCGGCCGCATGAGGGCCTCAGCGCCCGCCACGGCCTGACCCAGGCCTGTTCGCGCCATCGCCCCTGACGCCCTGGATCATCTCTCTGGGACGCTCACCTCGCACAACCCTGCCGAAGAAGCGGTGCCCACGACGAAGGTCAAGGAGTGGGCCAGCGCGACCCGTATCGAGCTCAACCAGTGGATCAAGACGCAGAAGCATTGAGTCTTGTTCAGGCCGGCGGCCACCGTGCCCAGCCCGAGATGCTGCCGGCGGGTCCAGATCTGGATCTTGTGCAGCTCCCATGCGAGGCGTCGCCGACGAGCAGCCCGACCCGTGCGAGGCCAACCTGGCCCGGGCACGGCCTCGAGCCCGGCGTGAACGGCCTGAACCCGCACACCGGCGCAGCCGCCACCTCCCGAACGCCCCGAACACCCGCCCGAACAGCACCCCCAGCCGCAGGCATGGAGCAGCGATCCGGCAGCGAACGCAACGGGGACCCCAGGCTCGCTCAGCCGCTCCTCCATGAGCCCGCCACAGAGGCGCCGAAGAGGTATTGACGCCCCCTCAACCGATCTTGATACTGACGGGAACGATCAAGGACCGAGGGTCGCGACAAGGCGTCCCGAATGAACACCGGCGAAGGAGCTGGCCAACTCATGAAGTGGACACGCCGACTCGGCCTGACCGGCGCGGCGGTAGCCGCCGCCGTACTGAGCACAGTCTCACCGGCGCAGGCGAGCACCAACAGCGGATGGATCTACAACGCCACCGGCGGCGGCGCGGCCTTCTTCGACGCCGACCTCAATGGCTACCCAGACGTCGAGAAACTGACCGTCTGCGACAACAGAAGCGACGGCAGAGGCGTCATCGCCTATGTGTACGAGTACGGCGCCGACGATGGGCCCTGGGCCGTCGAGGACCCGTCGAACGACGGCCGCTGCGCGTTCGACAACGGCACCAGATTCGCCGAGGAGCGCAGGCTCTGGATGGACGTGTGCGACTACCATTACGTCGAGAACCGCAGGATCGTCGACAACTGCAAGATGTGGATCGGCTATGCGTGATCACCCATCGCCCTGATGCCATGACAAGCCGTGAGCCGCCGCGCTGACGGCGCCGTCAGCCGCACGCGCGGCGGCCCCTTGTCCTTGCCTCGGTGTCGCCTGCGTGAACGCGCAGGCGACATGGGCAACAGGTTCTAAGACCGTGTCCTATGTGGTGAGCCGGATGAACCGCTTGTGACAGCACAGGGCAGCAGCTAGGCCGAGAAAGGCCAGGTAGTTGCCGGAGTAGCGTTCGTAGCGGATGGTGAGCCGTCGATAGCCGGTCAACCAGGACATAGTCCGCTCGATCACCCAGCGATGCCGGCCTAATCGCTGGCTGGACTCCATTCCCTTGCGGGCGATACGAACCGCGATGGGCCTGCCGCGTAACCATCGACGCAGGTCGGCACGGCCATACGCCTTGTCCGCGTGAAGCTTGCCGGGCTTGATGTGACCGCCGTGGCGAGGGTCGCGTCTCATTTGGAGTTCGGTCACGATGGGCTTGAGGCCCTCGCTGTCGTGGGTGTTGCCAGATGAGACACCGACCACGACGGGCAGTCCGCACCGGTCTGACAGGACGTGCATCTTGGAACCCGGCTTGCCCCGGTCCACGGGGCTCGGACCTGCAAGTTCGCCCCCCTTTTGGCCCGCACGTGGGCGGAGTCGAGCATGACGCGGGAGAGGTCGAGCAGGTCAGCGGCAGCGAGTTTGTCGAGCACGGCCTGGTGCAGCTTGGTCCACACGCCGGCCCGCGACCAGATCAGAAAGCGGCGGTGCGCGGTGGACTTCGATATCCCGAAACATGGCGGCAGAGTCCGCCACGCACACCCGCTCACCAGCACGTAGACGATGGCCGCGAACACCGCTTCATCAGGCGTGTTTTGCGTGCCACCGCCCTGTGGACGCACCCGTGCCGGCGGTAACGACGGGCGGACGATCTCCCAGAATCCGTCCGGGACGATCCACCCCCACTCGTTCCTTCCCATGCCCTCTTAACGTCCGGCTCACCACATAGGACCCGGTCTAAGAACAGGCGGTCTTCGGGAGCGAACCTTACCCGTACATCGGCGCCGAGCTGCCTGCGAAGGACCATGATCTGGTGACGCAGAGCGATAATCTCGACATCCTTGTCACGATCACTCATCGGCAGTAGCCGCAGTGCGGCGAACGCGTTCGTGAGGGTGAAATACGCCAGGCGAAGAAGCACGAACGATCATCATGCCGCACAAAGTTTCCTGCCTGGACGGGCGGAGAACGCCTATGCCAGTCTCGGCTTCCCGAGGCCATGACCTGGCCGGGCGGGGATAATCGGTCACGTGTCACATATGCCCCATGGATTCGCCTCTTCATGAGGAGAAGACGCGGGGATGGTTCCAGCCGATCGCAGCGGTGACGGTGTCCCCGCTCTCCGCGAGGGCGACGAAGCGCCCGGCGGCTGCGTCGCCCTCGATCAACCGGATGCGGCTGTCGGGAGCGATGACGCCGTGGACCTGGATCTTCGTGGCGTACTGATCGGTCCAGAAGTACGGAGTCGGGGTGTAGGGGCGATCGGCCCGCAGGATGTTGGCGGCAACGGTGAGCGCCTGTTCTATGGCGTTGGTGCGGTTCTCCAGGCGGGTGCTCACCCCGGTGACGGGGTGGCGCCAGCGGGCCACGTCGCCGACCGCGTAGACGTCGGGCGCGGCGCGGCAGTATGCGTCGCATTCGATGCCGTCGCTCAGCGTCAGTCCGCTGCCGGTCAGCCAGCCGGTGGCCGGGACGGAGCCGACGGCTATGACCACCAGGTCTGTGGGGACGACCTCGCCGCCGGCCAACTCGACCGCGCCGACGCGCCCGTTCACGCTGTTGAAGCCGCACACGCCGGCTCCCATGCGCAGGTGAACGCCACGTCGTTGGTGCATCGCCGCGATGCGGGCGCCGAGTTCCCCGCCGATCTGGCGGGCCATCGGCACGGGCAGAGCGTCGATCAGCGTCACCTGACGGCCGAGGGAGCGAGCTGCGGCGGCGATCTCGCAGCCGAGCACTCCCGCGCCGATGATCACGCCCCGCCGCACCGTGGACAGCTCCCGGCGCAACGCGAGGGCGTCGTCCACGGTTCGCAGCGTGTGTATGCCGGCTATATTGGGCTGGAACGGCAGCGGGCGTGGGGCCAGGCCGGTGGCGATCACGAGGGTGTCGTACCGCAGGCTGCGCCCGTCATCGAGGCACACCGTGCGGGCCTGGAGGTCGAGCTGTTCGCCTCGGCGGCCGAGGTACAACTCGGCGTCGAGGTCGTCCAACTGCTCACGGTTGCGAAGCAGAACCCGTTCGATCGGCCACCTGCCGGTGAGGATCTCCTTGGACAGAGGTGGCCGGTCGTAGGGCAGATGCGGTTCGTCGCCGACCAACCCGATGCGCCCGTCATAGCCCTTTCGGCGCAGCGCCTCCACCACGGTGAGACCGCCGACGGAAGCGCCGATGACCAGGACGCCGTTCACCGATCCTCCTTCAGCCGGATGGCCGCGGCGGGGCAGATCATGACGGCCTCGCGGACGGCCTCGTGGTGGCCGGCGGGCGGATCGGCGTCGAGCAGCACCACGATGCCGTCCTCGCCGCGCTGGTCGAAGACCTCCGGCACGGCCATGACGCATAGGCCGCCCGCGGCGCACCTGTCCTGGTCGACGATTACTTCCATGCCGGTCTCCTCGGTGTCGGTTCGGTTTGTGGAACGCTGTTGGAGCCGCGCGGCAGCACAACGAGGGTGACGACGATTCCACAGCACGTGACGGCGGCGGCGCCCCACAGCAGGTTGGTCATTCCGTGCACGAACGCAAGCCGTACGTGCTCCAGCAGGTGGGTGTGCCGCGACGTCCGGTGAGGTGAACGCCGGCCAAGACACGGTCGCGGGCCGCGGCGGCATCCGGTGCGTGTAGTCCGGCGCCGGCGAGATCGAGCCGGCTCTGGCATCCAGCGCTCAGGGCGCTGCCGAGGCCGCGCGTCCACGCCGAGGCCCGCCCGGCAGGCGCCCCACGAGGTGGCCGCCGCCTGGGTGGGGGGCACCACCTCGTCCAGCAGGTTGATGCTGGATGAGGTGACAGCTTGCAACAGGGCTGGGAAGACCCAGCGGCCTCTGCCGGAGAACGGCGAGCCGTCGAGGTCGATGGGAGAGAGGGATATCGGAGCTTTGAGCTTCGAGTAGTTAGGGCGCCGGTTCGCCGGCGCCGGGTGGCTCGAAGAAGTCATGCGGTGACGGTGGGGGCAGGGTGACCGGTGATGGGCGCAGTCCGTCGATGAGCAGCGCGAGGTAGCGTCTGCGGTCCTCGCCCTGGGGATCTCCTGGGTGCACCGTGGCCAGGTTCATGACGGTGATCACGGTCAGGTCGCGAGGAAGCAGTTCCGGTCGCACCACGCCCGCGTCGATGGCCCGGCGCAGCATGGGTTCGATGGCGTGCATGAAGAGCTGCGTGCTCTCGTTCGCGAACGTCACGAACTCGTGGGCGAGTGAGATGATGACCCGACGCCGGGCGAGTACCTCGGTGACGGCCTCGAGCATCCCGGTGAGGTCCTGCCACGGGTCGTCGGTGTGTACCGCTGTGATGGGCTGGAGTTCGGTGGTGAGGACGTGGTCGAAGACGGCTCGGACGAGTTGGTCACGCGAGCGGAAGCGGCGGTAGACCGTCATCACGCTCACGTTCGCGCGTGCGGCGATCTCCTCGAGCGTGGCCTGGGGCCCGATCTCCTCGAATGCCAGGACCGCGGCGCCGACGATGCGCTCATGGTTGCGGGCTGCGTCGGCTCTCACCAGGTCACTCGCAGCGAGTTCAACCCGTAGACGGTGCTGAAGAATCGGTAGTCGGCCTGCTCGTCCGCGAGTGTGAGGTTGGGGAAGCGTCGCAGGAGGGCCGGGAAGGCGATGCGCATCTCCATGCGGGCCAGCGGCGCTCCGAGACAGTGGTGCACGCCGTGGCCGAAGGCGATGTGTCCGGGGGCGCCCCGGGTGATGTCGAGGGTGTCGGGGTTCTCGATGTGGCCACCGTCGCGGTTGGCGGCGGGAAGCGAAAGGAGAACCAGTGATCCCGCGGGGATGACGTGGCCGGCGATCTCCACATCCGTCGTGGTCGTGCGCGGTGACGGTGAGTGCACGATGGACAGCCAGCGCAGCAGTTCCTCGATGGCGGGCTCGGTCCGTGCCGGATCCTCGCGGATCATGGCGAGTTGGTCGGGGTGTCGCAGCAGGGCCAGGGTGCCCAGGGCGAGCATGTTCGAGGTCGTCTCGTGCCCGGCGAGCAGCAGCAGGGCCGCGATGCCGTTGAGCTCGTCGGTGCTCAGATCGTCGCCGTGCTCGCGCACCAGCATGCCCAGCATGTCCTCGCCCGGGTCGGCCTGTGCGCGGGCGACCAGGCCTGCCATGTAAGCGCGGTTCTCCCGCAGCGCCGCGGTCTGTTCCTCGACCGGCAACGAGATGTCGAGCAGGCGAACGGAACGTTCCTGGAACTCGGCGCGGTCGGCGTACGGCACTCCCAGTAACTCGCATATCACCAGCGACGGCACCGGCAACGCGAAGTGCTCCACCAGATCGGCCGGCTTGCCGGCCCGCTCCAGATCGTCCAGCGCCGCCTCGACGATCTCCACGATGCGCGGCTCGAGCCGGCGCATCCTACGGATGGTGAACTCCGGGGTGAGCATCCGCCGCAACCGGGTGTGCTCCGGCGGGTCGAATGCGAGCAGAAACCCGGCCCGCAGCTTGTCCTGCTCGTCCTGGCTCATCTCACCGGCCGCGGCGAACGGTGTCATGGCGTTGCTGAACCGGGTCGGATCCGAAAGCACCTCGCGCACATCCTCGTGCCGGAGAACCAGGTACGCGGGCTGGCCGAACGGCGTCACCACCTGCACCACACCCTCACCGTCCCGAGCTCGGGCCAGTTCCTCGACCGGGTCGAGTCCGTCCCGCCGCATCTCCACCGACAACTCCGGCGCCTGCGTCATCGCCCATCCCCTTCCGCAATCAGATCGTTTGGCCCAACGTAGCAGATAACTGAAAGGTGACCTAACACTTATGGGTTGCATAGATCGAGGGCTGAGCCGACCTGGCGTGAGGAGCGGCCACGGGCTTGCTGATCAGGATGGTGCTGACGCTTCCGTGTTGACCGACTCGTCGGGCCACCGGCCATCCGCTGATCCCCTTGTCACGGTCGTTCACCGACGCGGGCATGTGTGTGACACAAGGGCTTCGCGGTGCTGTTCATCAAGGGCATCGGCGTCGAGTTCGTCGGAAGGGATCAGATCCGCACCGCCGTCAAGTGCTGCAACTCGCTGTCCACGTGTGTCCCCATGGCGCCCGCATTGAGAGGGTGTCTTTGAACTCCTTATGTGATCTTGAGGGACTGTGATCGGTTCGAGGTCAGAGAAGACGCTAAGTAGCAATGTCGCGAAAGGGTGCGTACCGAAGCACGCGTCATCGCGGGTCACTGAGCATGGCGCTTTGATTTCACTACGACGAGCAGTCCCGCCGTGATCGCCCCGCCGGCGTGTAGGCAGAGCGTCGGGACAATGCCGAGCCGTTCGCCGAGCACGCCCGCCAGCGCCATCCCGAGCAGCGACGTGGCGGCCTGGGCGCTGATGAGGAGCCCGAAGACGGCGCCTAACCGGTCGTCGCTGGTGACCGTCTGGGCGAATGTGGTCAGCCCCGCCATCGCTGCCGCGGCCGGTATCCCGGCCAGGCCGATCAGCGCGATGGACGGCCACAGCTCACGCGTCAGGAGTGGGTAGGTGAACAGCGCCAGGTCGGCCAAGCCGAAAACGACCGTCCCCCACCCCAATAGCGCCCGCGGCGTGGCGTTCCCCGGGCGGGCGGCGAGCGCCAGACCGCCGGCGATCCCGCCGACTGCCTGCGCCGACAGGAACAGCCCGTACGCGCCCCCATGTCCGCCGAGCACATCGGCCACGAACGGTGCCGCGAGCGTCCCGAAGATGCCCTCGCCCAGACCTGTGATCACCATGTATGTCATCAGCAGGCGTACGCCGCGGTTCGTTCTGGCCAGCCGCAGCCCGGAGACCCACTGCCCGCCCACAGTCTGCCCGCTCATTGTCGTCGCGGTCGCGGCGCGGGCGGGCGTCCGCAGGTGTGCCAGCAGGAGCGCGGAGATCAGGAAGCCGGCCACGCCGATCCCGACGACGGCGGCCAGCCCGCCCGCGCCGACCGCGACCCCGCCCGCGAGCGCGCCCAGCAGTCTGGCGGCCTGGCCGGTCTGCCCATGCAACGCGTTTGCCCTGACGAGCTGTGAGGCGGCCACGATCTGTGGCACGAGGGCTTTCTGGGCGGGGAACAGGACTGTGCTGAGCACGCCTGTCCACAAGGCGACGGCATAGATGATCCACACCTGACCCGGCTCGCGGACCGCCAGGAGAGGCAGCAGCCCCAGCGCGAGCAGCATGTCCGTGATCGCCAGCAGCCTGCGGCGGTCCCATCGGTCGGCGAGCACGCCCGCCAGTGAACCGAGCAGGACGTCCGGTATGCGGCCGGCCAGCAGCATGGTGGCGCTGGACAGTGTGGACCCGGTGAGTACGTAGACGTGGTAGGCCAGGCCGGTGCTGATGACCCAGTCACCGGTCTGCGAGATCAGCCCGGCCGTGAGTAGTCGCCGGTAGTCCTGGTTTCTCCCGAGGAGGCTCCGGATCCCGCTCGGCGCCTCCTTGGTCGACTTCTCCGGAGCGCTCGTGGCCTCCCCCGCCGGTTCCTCTCCCGGCAGGGTGGCGTCTCTGGCGTCAGTCACCGGTGCCGGTGGTCGGGAGTGGAACCAGGAGGGTGGTCAGCAGGACGGGCCGGGCCCCTTCCGGCCGCTCGGACGGGTCGGCGATTCGCGCCATCAGTGGCTCCAGTAGCCGGTTGAATGCGGCGTCGAAGGAGGCGAGTTCGTCGGGTGTGACGTAGAGGTAGGAGTTGCCGATCCCGCCGACCTTCCGCCATGCGTCCGGTTCGTCCATGCGGCGCTCTTGCCATTCGGCCAGTCGTGACAGCGCCCGTTCGGCGATGACCTGTTCCAGCAGGCCGCGGGCGGCCGAGGCCTCGGGGGTGGACTCGACGTCGGACCACTCCTGGGTGAGTG
>NZ_JBFAIA010000249.1:0-9622 GCF_040654455.1 Nonomuraea sp. NPDC050691 | reverse complement strand
GGCCGGGCGTCCTCGGCCGGCTGCGCCTCGCGCGCCGCCCGGTCGGCCGCCTCGACCACGTCGGCGAGCTGGTCGGGCCGCACGGCGGCGCGCGACACGACGCCGACGCCCTCGCCCACGACGGAGATGACGGTCAGCCGCGAGGAACGGGCGACGCCGTTGGTGGTGAGGGTGTTGCCCGCGAAGCGCAGGTTGGCGGTGGAGCCCTCGTCGGCGAGCACCATGCAGCCGTCGGCCCGCGACAGCTCCAGTGCCCGCTCCACCATCTCCTGCGGCGAACCGCCGGTGATGTGCTCGCTCACTTCTTTCCACCCTCCTGCACGGTGTTGAGGATCCGGACGCCCCGGAACAGCGCCGACGGGCACCCGTGGCTGACCGGGGCGACCTGCCCCGGCTGGCCCTTGCCGCAGTTGAAGGCGCCGCCGAGCACGTACGTCTGCGGCCCGCCGACCGCCTCCATCGACTGCCAGAAGTCGGTCGTGGTCGCCTGATAGGCGAAGTCGCGCACCTGGCCGGCCAGCCGGCCGTCGCTGATCAGGTACGCCCGCTGCCCCGTGAACTGGAAGTTGTAGCGCTGCATGTCGATGGACCAGCTCTTGTCGCCCACGATGTAGAGGCCGCGCCGCACGCCGGAGATCAGCTCCTCGGTGGATGGGCCGTCCGGCGCCGGGGCGAGCGAGACGTTGGCCATGCGCTGGATCGGCATGTGGCCGGGGGAGTCGGCGAACGCGCAACCGTTGGAGCGGCCGAAGCCCTTCATCAGCGCCATGCGCCGGTCGAGCTGGTAGCCGACCAGGACGCCGTCGCGCACGATGTCGAACGACTGCCCCTCGACACCCTCGTCGTCGTAGCCGACCGTGGCCAGGCCGTGCTCGACCGTGCGGTCACCCGTCACGTTCATGATCGGGGACCCGTACTTCAGCTCGCCGAGCTGGTCGAAGGTGGCGAAGCTGGTGCCCGCGTAGGCCGCCTCGTAGCCGAGCGCCCGGTCCAGCTCCGTGGCGTGGCCGATCGACTCGTGGATGGTCAGCCACAGGTTGGACGGGTCGATCACCAGGTCGTAGTCGCCCGGCTCGACCGAGGGCGCGGCCAGCTTCTCGGCCAGCAGCTCGGGGAGGCGGGCCAGCTCGGCCGCCCAGTCCCAGCCGGTGCCGGTCATGTACTCGTAGCCGCGGCCCGCCGGAGGGGCGATCGTCGACATGTCGTCGAAGCCGCCGCCGGCCGCCTTCATCGCGTTGAGGTTGGGGTGGATCCGCACGCGCTGCTGGGTGGTGACCGTGCCCGCCGTGTCGGCGTAGAACTTCTGCTCCTTGACCTGGTGCAGCCGGGCCGAGACGTGGTCGGCGCCCTTCAGCAGCCCCGCCGACCATTCGGCCAGCAGCGCGATCTTGTCGGCCGTCGGCACCGTGAACGGGTCGACCTCGTACGAGGAGACCCAGGTGACGTCGCGGTGCGCCGGCTCGGGCGCCAGCTCGATCGGCTCGCGGTTGATCGGCGCGCTCACCTCGGCCACGCGCACCGCCTGCTCGGCCACCGCCGCGGCCGCCTCCGGGGTGAGGAGGATGCCCGAGGCGAAGCCCCACGTGCCGCCCTTGACGACGCGTACGGCGTAGCCCAGGTCGTCGGCGTCCATCGCGCCTTCGAGCCGGGCGTCGTAGAGGCTCAGCATCTCGGCCCTGACGCGTTCGAGCCGGAAGTCGGCGTGCTCGGCACCCAGGTCACGGGCGCGTTGCAGGGCGGCGTCCGCCAGCTGCCGCAACGGCAGCTCCAGGAATTCGGGGTCCATCTGGCGCATGTCCACGATCCTAACCCTGTGATCTTGTCTGGCCCGGACAAGCGGATACCCGCCGGTAGGGGATAGCGTCAGGTCTCATGGCACGCTCTGTACTCGTCACCGGGGGCAATCGCGGCATCGGCCTCGCGATCGCCCGTGAACTAGCCGCGGCCGGCGACGCCGTCGCGGTCACCTACCGTTCGGGAGAGCCCCCGGAGGGGCTGTTCGGCGTCCGGTGCGACGTGACCAGCATGGACGACGTCGAGGCCGCCTTCGAGAAGGTGGAGGCCGAGCAGGGCCCCGTCGAGGTGCTGGTGGCCAACGCCGGCATCACCAAGGACACCCTGCTGGCGATGATGAAGGAGGACACCTTCACCGACGTCATCGACGCCAACCTCACCGGCGCCTACCGGGTCGCCAAGCGGGCCATCCGGCCGATGATGAAGCTCAAGCGCGGGCGCGTCATCCTCGTCTCCTCGGTCGTCGCCCTGCTCGGCTCCGCCGGCCAGACCAACTACGCCGCCTCCAAGGCCGGCCTCATCGGGTTCGGCCGGTCCATGGCGCGCGAGTACGGCTCGCGCGGCATCACGGTCAACGTGGTCGCGCCCGGATTCGTCCAGACCGACATGACGGCCGGCCTGGACGAGGAGGCCATCATCAAGAACATCCCGCTCGGGCGGCAGGCGTCGCCGGGCGAGGTCGCGCGCGTCGTCCGCTTCCTGGCGAGCGACGACGCCTCCTACATCACCGGGGCCGTGATCCCGGTCGACGGCGGACTCGGAATGGGGCACTGACGTGGGCATTCTCGAAGGCAAGCGGATCCTCGTGACGGGCGTCCTGACCGACGCCTCGATCGCGTTCTCGGTCGCGAAGCTGGCCCAGGAGGAGGGCGCCACCGTGGTGCTCACCGGCTTCGGCCGGCTCAGCCTGGTCGAGCGCATCGCGAAGCGGCTGCCGCAGCCCGCCCCGGTGCTGGAGCTCGACGTGCAGAACACCGAGCACCTCGACACGCTGGCCTCCCGGGTCGGCGAGCACGTCGACGGCCTCGACGGGGTCGTCCACTCCATCGGCTTCGCCCCGCAGACCGCGCTCGGCGGCAACTTCCTCAACACCACGTGGGAGGACGTCTCCACCGCCCTGCACGTGTCCACGTACTCGTTCAAGTCGCTGGCGGTCGCCTGCCTGCCGCTGATGAAGGAGGGCGGTGCGGTCGTCGGCCTCGACTTCGACGCCTCCAAGGCGTGGCCCGTCTACGACTGGATGGGCGTGGCCAAGGCCGGTCTGGAGTCCGCCTCCCGCTACCTCGCCCGTGACCTGGGCAAGCAGGGCATCCGGGTCAACCTCGTCGCGGCCGGGCCGCTGCGCACGATGGCGGCCAAGTCGATCCCCGGCTTCAAGGAGTTCGAGGACAGCTGGCCGGAGAAGGCTCCGCTCGGCTGGGACCTGTCCGACACGGTGCCCGCGGCCAAGGCGTGCCTCGCGCTGATGTCCGACTGGTTCCCGGCGACGACGGGCGAGATCGTCCACGTCGACGGCGGGGTCCACGCGATCGGCGCCTGACTCCCGTCACTCTGCGAAGGACACGCCCGGCCCGCTGATCGCAGCGCGGCCGGGCGCGGCTTTTCGCGGGGGAGACCCGTTCTCCGGGACGGCCTGCCGACCTGGACGCGGCTCAGGGGCGGCCTTACCCGCGCGCGGAGGCGGCTCAGGGGCGGCCCTACCTGCGCGCGGAGGCGGCTCAGGCGAGGCGGTGGCGGCCGTTGGCGGCCGTGGACGGCTCGAACGGGATCGAGTCGGGCTGGTCCGAGCGCTGCCGCCGCTGCTGCACCACCCGCGTCGCCGCCACCGCCGACAGCAGCAGCGCGATCGTCAACGCCGTCCCCAGCACGTCCGAGGCGGGGGCGCTCGGCCGTACGACCTGCTGGTCGTGCAGCGGCACCGTCAGGTCGCGCACGAGGGGGTGCGGCCAGAGCAGGTCGATGCGCGGCTCGTCCGGGTCGGCCGCCGGCTCCTCGCCGATCCGCTCCTCCTTGGTGTCCAGGAGGTACGGCTGGCTGTCCGGCTGCGTGGCGGAGCGGGTGGGCGCGGTCGTGGGGGCCGTCGTGGGGTGCTCGTCGTCCTTGCGCTGGCGGGCCGTGCCGGAGCGCGTGGGCTGCCCGGGCTGCCCCGTGCGCCTCTCCCCGGGTGACAGCGCGGTGGCGCGCGGACCGGGCGTCACGGCGTCGTCGCGGACGCTCTGGTCGTCGCAGGCCAGCACCGGCAGGCACACGTCTCCGAGCGTCTCGGGCAGCAGGGTGCTCGTGGTGGACGGCAACGGGTCGGGATCGCTCTTCCTGGCCTGGCCGGGCTTGGCCGTGGGCACGGCCTCGCCCACCTTGCCGAGCACCTTGCCCGTGGTGTCGCCCACCTTGTCGGTCAGGCCCTTGGCCTTGCCACCGGTCACGCCGTCGACGGTGTCGGTGACCTTGCCGACCGTGTCGCAGACCGTGCCCGTCACGCCGCCGAGTAAGCCGCCCCCCTTGGGGCAGTCGTCCGCCGCGGCCGGCCCGGCGACCGGCACCGTGAGGGCCACGGTGACCGCGGTCGCCGCCAGTGCCGTCGCCAGGACACCAGCCGACATCGCGGTCCTGCTCCCCATCGGTCCGTCCCCTCCCGCATCGCCTTGGATGAAATCTTTACGGACATCGCCGCCGAGACGCAGGTGTTTCCCGCCAAAGTTGCGATTCGGTATCGAGTAGTGATACGCGAGCCCGACTCCGGTTCCCTTGGGCGGTCCGCGCGCCCGCGTCGGTCCGGGCGCGCGCGCCCGCGTCAGTCCAGGGAGGACACGTCGTCCAGGGCCTCACGGATCTCCCGGGGCAGCACGACCTCCTCGGCCGAGAGGATGCCCGCGAGCTGCGACCGCGTGCGGGCCCCCACGATGGCCGAGGCCACCCCCGGCTGGTCGCGCACCCACGACAGCGCCACCGCCAGCGGCGACACGCCGAGCCCGTCGGCGGCCGTCATCACCGACTCCACCACCCGGCGGCAGCGCTCGTCGAGGTACGGCCGGACGAAGTCGGCGAAGTGCGGCGTGGCGGCCCGCGAGTCGGCCGGGATGCCGGTGCGGTACTTGCCCGTCAGCACCCCCCGTCCCAGCGGGGACCAGGCCAGGACCCCGGCCCCGACGTGCTCGGCGGCCGGCAGCAGCTCCCGCTCGGGCTCGCGCGCCAGCAGGGAGTACTCGGCCTGGGCCGAGATGATCGGCACGCGGCCGGGGACGGAGCGCTGGGCGACGGCCGCGGCGGCGAGCTGCCAGCCGGCGTAGTCGCACACGCCCGCGTAGACGGCCCGGCCGGAGGAGACGATCGCGTCGAGCGCGGCGAGGGTCTCCTCCAGCGGCACCTCGTCGTCGTAGGTGTGGAGCTGCCACAGGTCGACGTAGTCGACGCCGAGGCGGGCCAGCGACTCGTCGACGGCGGCCACCAGGTGGCGGCGGGAGGCGTCGCGGGGGCGGCGGCCGAGCGGCGTCACCACGGCCTTGGTCGAGATCACCAGCTCGGAGCGGGGCACCTGGTCGCGCAGCAGCCGGCCGAGCAGGCGCTCGGCGTCGCCGCCGGTGTAGACGTCGGCCGTGTCGACGAGCGTGCCCCCCGCGTCCACGAAGGTGCGGAGCTGCGCCGAGGCCTCGTCGGCGTCGGTGTCACGCCCCCAGGTCATCGTGCCGAGCCCCACCCGGGACACCGACAGGCCGCTACGGCCTACATAGCGCTGCTGCATGGTCCCGAAAGGGTACCGTCCGGGCCGCGGAAAAGGCGTGATCCACGCCTGCGACACTTGGACGGTGACCACGCTGCTTCTGGCCCGCCACGGCCTCACCGCCCTCACGGGGCCCGTCCTGGCCGGCCGTACACCGGGAGTGCACCTGAGCGAGGAGGGCCGGCGGCAGGCCGGGGCGCTGGCCGCG
Organism: Nonomuraea sp. NPDC050691; assembly: GCF_040654455.1. Lineage (NCBI taxonomy): Bacteria > Bacillati > Actinomycetota > Actinomycetes > Streptosporangiales > Streptosporangiaceae > Nonomuraea > Nonomuraea sp. NPDC050691. The sequence continues at coordinate 3,902 of NZ_JBFAIA010000249.1, read as the reverse complement.
CGCCTCGCGGGCGTGCGGCTGGACGCGGTGGTCTCCAGCCCGCTGGAGCGGTGCGTGGAGACCGCGACGGCCGTCGCCGAGGGCCGCGGGACGGCCGTGAAGACCGACGAGCGGTTCGTTGAGTGCGGCTACGGCGACTGGACCGGCCGCCCGCTGGAGGAACTGGCCAAGGAGCCGCTGTGGCGGGTGGTGCAGGCCCATCCGAGCGCGGCGGTCTTCCCCGGCGGCGAGCCGCTGGCGGACGTGCAGCACCGGGCGGTGGCGGCGGTGCGGGAGTGGAACGCGCGCGTGGGGGAGAAGGGCGTCTACCTCGTGTGCAGCCACGGCGACGTGATCAAGGCGATCGTGGCCGACGCGCTGGGCCTGCATCTTGACCAGTTTCAGCGGATAACAGCAGATCCTGCGGCGCTCACAGTGATTCGCTATGCCCCCTTGCGTCCCTTTCTCCTCAGGCTTAACGATATGGGGGAATTGCGGCTCCCCGAGGATTCGGAGGAGAAAGACGGGGGAGAAAACATCACCGGGAGCGATGCCGCCGTCGGCGGCGGACCCGGGACCACGTAAGGTCAGGCTATGCCGGTCTTCGACTACGACCCACCAGAGAGGTTCGTGGCCGGTGCCCTGGGGCAACCGGGCGCCCGAGCCTTCTTTCTGCAGGCCAGAGCCGAGGGCAGACTGACCACGGTCGCGCTGGAGAAGCTGCAGGTCGCCGCGCTCGCGGGCAGGCTCGACGAGCTGCTCGACGAGGTGCTGCGGCGCAGCGGGGGCACCGCCCACGTGCCGGCCCTGGCGCCCGCCGAGCTCTCCGACGAGGCCCCCCTCGACGTCCCGCTGGCCGAGGACTTCCGGGTGGGCACCATGGCGCTCGCGTGGGACCCCGAGACCTCGCAGGTGGTGATCGAGGCGCAGGAGATGGTCGACGACGAGGACCTCGACCCGCCCGAGCCCGCCGTGCTGCGGGTCCGCATCAGCGCCGGGGCCGCGCGGGCCTTCACCGCGCGCGCCCTGCGGCTCGTCGCCGCGGGCAGGCCACCCTGTCCTCTGTGCGGCCAGCCCCTCGACGCCGAGGGGCACATCTGTGTCCGGCTCAACGGCTACCGCGGGGGTGAGGCGGCTTCATGAGCGCCCCGGAGAGCGAGCCCGCCGTCAGGCACTCGCACACGCCGGTCATGGACGACGAGAGGGCGCTGAAGCTCCTCCGTGACGGGCGCCTGGACGTGGTGGGCCGCCTGGTCGAGGCGACCAACCTGACGCTCTACTGCTCCGTCACGCTCGCCGGGAACACCGTCGCCTGCGTCTACAAGCCCGTACGCGGGGAGCGCCCGCTGTGGGACTTCCCCGACGGCACGCTGGCGGCCCGCGAGGTGGCGGCCTTCGAGGTGTCCCAGGCGACCGGCTGGCAGATCGTGCCGCCGACCGTCTACCGCGACGGCCCGTTCGGCCCCGGCATGTGCCAGCTCTGGATCGACACCGAGCGCGAGATAGACCTCATGCGGCTGGTGCGCAGCCGCAACCCGGTGGTGCGCCGGATGGCGGTCTTCGACGCCGTGGTCAACAACGCCGACCGCAAGGGCGGCCACCTGCTGCCGCTGCCCACCGGCCACGTGTACGGGGTCGACCACGGCGTCTGCTTCGCCGCCGAGGACAAACTGCGCACCGTGCTGTGGCAGTGGCGCGGCAAGCCGCTGGCGCGCGAGGCCGTCTCCGTGCTGGCCAAGCTGGATCGCGAGCTGGAGTCGGGCTCCCTCGGGCGCAGGCTGCGCGAGCTGCTGACCCAGGCGGAGGTCGAGGCGACCTGGCAGCGGGTCAGGCGGCTGCTCGACACCGGCGTCCACCCGTCGCCGTCGGAGGACTGGCCCGCCATCCCCTGGCCGCCGATCTAAACCCATTCACTACGCTCCAAACCCATTTACTACGCCCCAAACCCATTTACTACGCTTTGCCCCATGTGCACTCTGATCGTGAAGACGGGGTGGCCCCTCACTCTCCTGTTCGTGCGCGACGAGTACGCCGACCGCCCCTGGGAGGGGCCTGGAGAGCACTGGCCCGAGCGCTACCCCGGCGTGATCGGCGGCCGTGACCTCAAGGCCGGCGGCACCTGGCTGGCGGTCCATCCGGCCGCCCGCCGCGCCGCCGCCCTGCTCAACGGGTGCGGCTCCATGGCCCCCGAGGCCACCCGCGTCTCCCGCGGCGACCTGGCCCTGCGCGCCGCCGCCGCCGGCACCCTGCCGGGCGACCCGCCCCGCGAGGACGTCCCCCCGGAGGTGAGCCTGGCGGAGGCGGACCTCACCGCGTACGACCCCTTCTACCTCCTGCTCGCCGAGCCGCCGGGAGCGCGGCTGGCCGGCTGGGACGGCGAGCGGCTGACCGTCACCCGCGTGCCCGACGGCGTCAACATGGTCGTCAGCGCGGCGGGACTCGACCCCACCCATCCCCGCGTCGTCGCCAACCTGCCCCGCTTCCGGGCCGGCGACTGGCGCGTCCCGGGCGAGGAGGCGCACTCCGCCGACCCCGAGTCGCTCCTCGTCCGCCACGAGACGCCCGAGGGCAAGATCCTGACCTCGCTGTCGGCCATGCGGGTCACGCTGGCCGAGGACGACGTGACGTACGACTTCACCGACCTGACCGCCGAGCGGGACAGATAGGCTCAAAGCTATGAGATCGTGGTCCGCCCCGAACATCCCCAAACTGCCCGGTCAGAGCGTCCCTCTGCGGCTCCACGACACGGCGGCCGGGCAGGTGCGCCCGACCGATCCGGGTCCCACGGCCCGGATGTACGTGTGCGGCATCACCCCGTACGACGCCACGCACCTCGGGCACGCCAACACCTATCTCGCCTTCGACCTGGTCGGCCGGGTGTGGCGCGACGGCGGCCACGACGTCCACTACACGCAGAACACCACCGACGTGGACGACCCGCTCCTGGAGCGCGCCGAGCAGACCGGCGTCCCCTGGCAGGAGCTGGCCGAGCGGGAGATCGAGCTGTTCCGCACGGACATGGAGGCGCTGCGCATCGTGCCGCCCCGCGAGTACGTGGGCGTCACCGAGGTCGTCGGCCGCGTCGCCGGGCTGATCGAGGCCCTGTCGGGCAAGGGCGTCACCTACGAGCTGGACGGCGACGTCTACTTCAGCTCGGCCGACGCGCCGAAGTTCGGCCAGGTGTCCGGTTACGGCGAGCAGGAGATGCTGGCGCTGTTCGCCGAGCGGGGCGGCGACCCCGAGCGGCCGGGCAAGCGCCACCCGCTCGACTGGCTGCTGTGGCGGGCCGAGCGGCCGGGGGAGCCGGCCTGGGACTCGGCGCTGGGGCGGGGCCGTCCCGGCTGGCACATCGAGTGCACGGCCATCGCGCTCGACCATCTGGGCGCCGGCTACGACGTGGCCGGCGGCGGCTCGGACCTGATCTTCCCGCACCACGAGTGCGGCGCCTCCGAGGGGCACGCGGCGACCGGCGAGTGGCCCTTCGCCAAGTTCTACACCCACGCCGGCATGGTCGCCCTCGACGGCGAGAAGATGTCGAAGTCGAAGGGCAACCTCGTGTTCGTCTCGCGGCTGCGCCAGGAGCGCGACCCGATGGCGATCCGGCTGGTCCTGCTGGCCCACCACTACCGCGCCGACTGGGAGTACACCCCGGAGCTGATGGCCGGGGCGGAGCGGCGGCTGGCCCGCTGGCGCGAGGCGGTGGCGCTGCCGTCGGGACCGCCCGCGGACGACGTGCTGGCGCGGGTGCGCGAGCGGCTGGCCGACGACCTGGACGCGCCGGGCGCGCTGGCCGCGGTCGACGCCTGGGCCGGCGAGGCGCTGGCCGGGAAGGGCACCGACCCCGGCGCGCCGGCCCTGCTCGACGGGCTGTCACGAATCGTTCGTGGAACTCTTCGGCAAGTGCTTCGCGGCGGTAGCGCTGG
>NZ_JBFAIA010000248.1:0-9631 GCF_040654455.1 Nonomuraea sp. NPDC050691 | reverse complement strand
ACAAGGTCGGCAAGGAAGGCGTCATCACCGTCGAGGAGAGCAACACCTTCGGTCTGGAGCTGGAGCTCACCGAGGGCATGCGCTTCGACAAGGGCATGACGTCGATGTACTTCGTCACCGACTCGGACCGCATGGAGGCCGTGCTCGAGGACCCGTACATCCTCATCGTCAACTCGAAGATCTCGGCCAACAAGGACCTGCTGCCGCTGCTCGACAAGGTCGTGCAGTCCGGCAAGCCGCTCCTGATCATCGCCGAGGACATCGAGGGCGAGGCCCTGGCGACCCTGGTCGTCAACAAGATCCGCGGCCTGTTCCGCTCCGTGGCCGTCAAGGCCCCGGGCTTCGGTGACCGCCGCAAGGCCATGCTGGGCGACATCGCCATCCTCGCCGGTGGCCAGGTCATCGCCGAGGAGCTGGGCCTGAAGCTGGAGAGCACCACGCTCGACCAGCTCGGCCGCGCCCGCAAGGTCGTGGTGACCAAGGACGAGACCACCATCGTCGACGGCGCCGGAGACCCCGACGCCATCGCGGGCCGCGTCAACGAGATCCGCGCCGAGATCGAGCGCACCGACTCCGACTACGACCGCGAGAAGCTCCAGGAGCGCCTCGCGAAGCTGGCCGGCGGCGTGGCCGTCATCAAGGCCGGCGCGGCGACCGAGGTCGAGCTCAAGGAGCGCAAGCACCGCATCGAGGACGCCGTGCGCAACGCGAAGGCGGCCGTCGAGGAGGGCATCGTCCCCGGCGGTGGCGTGGCGCTGCTGCAGGCGGGCGCCAAGGCGTTCGACAAGCTGGAGCTGACCGGCGACGAGGCCACCGGTGCCGCGATCGTCCGCAAGGCTCTGGAGGAGCCGCTCAAGCAGATCGCCGTCAACGCCGGCCTCGAGGGCGGCGTCGTGGTGGAGAAGGTCCGCAACCTCACGCCGGGTGAGGGCCTCAACGCCGCCACGGGCGAGTACGTCGACATGTTCGCCTCGGGCATCATCGACCCGGCCAAGGTGACGCGTTCGGCGCTGCAGAACGCCGCCTCCATCGCGGCGCTCTTCCTCACCACCGAGGCCGTCATCGCCGAGAAGCCGGAGAAGAACGCCGCCGCCCCCGCCGGTATGCCCGGTGGCGGCGACATGGACTTCTAAGTCCTTCTCGCGGCACCCTCACGCACCACCAAGGGCGGCCCGTCCATCCGGACGGGCCGCCCTCGCGCGTTCCGGGGTCAGTCCTTGACGACGGCGTCGCGGGGGCCGCCGTAGACGGGGTTGCGGTCGTAACGCTTGTCCGTGACGAGCAGGCGGACGGTGCGCTTGCCGGCCTCCTCCGCCTCCCAGACCACCCAGTCGTCGCCGGGAGAGGTCTTCAGCTCGGGCCCCTCGCCGAAGCCTCCCGGGTTGCCGGGCGCGATCTGCATGACGAGGAAGGTGGCCTTCAGACGGCGCCTCCTGATCTCCGGCAGGACTTCGCCGACGGTCTTCTCGTCGACCCGGTAGCCGTCGAGCAGGTGGCCCTTCAGGGTGGCCAGAGGCGCCGCTTTCTCTTCCGTCTGCTTCGGTGCGGGAACCAGCTCGCAGGGCCCCACCGGGTCCTTCATGAGGATGGTGCTGGTGCTGCTCCCTCCGCCGGCGTTCGGGGTGATCGTCCAGACGAAGGTCTCGCCGGGCCGGAACCGCCGGGTGTCGATGCGCATCTGCCAGCCGTGCCGCTCGCCCGGGATGTCCTCGGGCAGTGAGTAGATGCCGCGCGGAATGTCCTTCACGTGCTCGGCGCGCGGCTCCTTGCACCTCTTCCCCTCGGGCACGTAGTCCACGATGGCCGGGACGCCGAGCTCCTCCAGCCGCCTTCTCAGCCCGTCCGCGTCACTGAAGTCGCGGACCTGGATGGTGACGACCCCGTGATCGTCCTTGGTGACGGCGTAGGAGGGCGTCGCGCCACCGTTCTTCCCCAGCAGGCTGGGGCCGACGACGATGCCCCCGGCCAGGGCCGCCGCGACGGCGAGCCCGGCGGCCAGCCGCCCGAGCCCGCCCCGGCGCAGCGACGAGACTGAACCCCCCGAGGTGGGCAGCCCCGTGAGCGGGTCCTCTGTGGCCGGGGTCGCGACGATGGTGGCCAGCAGCGTCCGCGCCCCGCGCCGGACGGGTCGGCTCCGGGCGCGCCGGGCTCGACCCCGGCCAGCGCCCTCGCCAGGGCGTCGATGTCAGCTCCGCCCCGCGTCATGTTCTCGGTCATGTCCTTCACCGTGACCCTTTCCGCCGGGACGAGCCGGCTAGGTGTCGTGAGGGGGACGTCCGCCTCCGCGAGGGCGCGGGCGAAGCGTTTGCGGGCGCGGTAGAGCCTGACGCGTACGGCGTTACGGGTCAGGCCGAGCACCGTGGCGATCTCCTCGCGGTCCAGGCCCTCCCAGGCGACCAGCGACAGCAGCTCGCGGTCGTCGCCGGGCAGCTCGCGGAACGCCCTGGCGATCGCGTCCAGCTCGACCCCGCTGTCGGGGCGCCGCCCGTACAGGTCGGCCACCTCGGCGTCGAGCTCGGCGTTGCGCTCCTGGCGGTGCCGGCCGGTCCGGCGGCGGTTGGCCAGCACCTTGCGTGCCACGCCGTACAGCCACAGCATGGCCTGCTCGCCTTCGGGTAACTCGTCCACGCGCCGCCAGGCGACGGTGAAGGTGTCGGCCACCACGTCCGCCGCGTCCTGCGGTGAGTCGCAGCGGCGTGCGGCATAGGCCGTGATCCGGCCGTATGTCTCTTTGTAGACGGCCTCGAATCTGGCCATCCGGGGGTCATCCACGGGCGCTTCCCATGACAGGCTTCCTTTGTTGGTCCTGAGCGCGGACACCTGTGCCTATGTAGGGAGAACGCCGACCATTACCGGGTGGCGGGGGAAATCTGGTGGAGGCCGTGGGCGGGGGATGACCACGTGGGCGGCCCACGAGGCGCCGTCACGGCGCCTCGCCACGTGCGGGTCAGAGGCCGTCTCCCTGGAGGCCCTCAGCCATGGTCGGCGGGTGGCGGCCGGCTGGGCTGTGCCGTAAAGGAAGGTTCTCGTGGAAGGCCCCAGGGACGACGGCGGGCCGGGATGCGTCAGATGCCGTAATGCGGAATGATGTGGCCGCGGGCGAGCGTGTTGGCGGTGATGTTGAAGCCGACGACGGCCGGGCTGGCGTCGGTGTCGACGCCCAGGCTCTCCACGCCCAGCGCGTGCACCGTGTACACGTAGCGGTGCGGGTCGCCGGGCGGGGGAGCGGCGCCGCCGTACTCGTTGGCGCCGTAGTCGTTGCGGGCGTGCTTGGCCCCCTGCGGCAGGCCCTTGAACTCCGGGCCCGTGCCGGCGCCCGTGGGCAGCTCCGTGACCGAGGCCGGGATGTCGTACACCACCCAGTGCCAGAATCCGCTGCCCGTCGGCGCGTCTGGGTCGAAGCAGGTGACGGCGTAGCTGCGGGTCTCGGACGGCGCGTCCGACCAGCTCAGCGCGGGCGACAGGTTCTGGCCGGTCATGCCCCAGTCGTTGAAGACGTGGAGGTCTCCCAGCCTCTCGCCGTCGGTGATGTCGTCGCTGCGCACCTGGAGCGTCGGGACCGACGGCAGGTGTTCGTGCGGCAGAGGTGCGGGCACGGTGTCCTCCTTGCGTGGCGGCTTAGAAGGTCTTTCCCGCCATCCTAGAAGCGCCCGCGCCGCCCCCGTTCACCTCCGCTGTGACGCGCCGCTGGGTGTCCTCGCGATCGCCGCCGGCGTGACGCGCCGCTGGGTGTCCTCGCGATCACCTCCGGCGTGACGCCCCACGTCTGTCGGCGAACGGGTCAGGTGGTGGCGCGGTCCACGAGTTCCTGCACCCGCTCGGGTGAGTAGATGCCGTCGACCAGCAGCTGGGCCAGGCCGAGCACGCCCGCGTGCGGGTCGAGGTCGCTGCGGACGATCTGCAGGTTGCGGGTGGCCAGCGGCAGCGACCGGCGATAGACGATCTCGCGGATACCGGCGAAGAGCAGCTCGTCGGTGTGGGCGAGCTGGCCGCAGACCGCGATGACGCGCGGGTTGAACAGGTTGACCATGTCGGCGATGGTGCCGCCGAGGATGCGGGCCGCGCGCCGGGCGAGCCGCACCGCGCCCGGGTCGCCGGCGCGGATCAGGCGGACGGCGTCGTCCACGGTGGCGACCTCGCGGCCCGCCTCCCGCAGGTCGCGCACCAGGGCCCAGCCGCCGGCGTACGCCTCCAGGCAGCCGGTGTTGCCGCACCGGCACACGGGCGGCTCGGCGGTGTCGGGGACCGTGACGTGGATGTGGCCGACGTCGCCGGCCGCGCCGTCGGCGCCCCGGTGGACCTGGCCGCCGGCGATGAGGCCGGTGCCGACCCCCGTGCCGATCTTGACCATGAGGAGGTGCGGGACGTCCGGGTAGCGCAGGCGCTGCTCGCCGTACGCCATCGCGTTGACGTCCTTGTCGACGAGCACGGGGCATGAGTACTGCCCGGTGAACCAGCCGCGGATGTCGAAGCGGTCCCAGCCGGTCATGATCGGCGGGCTGATGACCCGGCCGGAGGCGAAGTCGACCGGCCCCGGCACGTCGAGCCCGATGCCGAGCACGGCTTCGGGGGGCTGGCGGATGTCGTGCAGGATCTCGGCGAAGAGCTTCTCCACGATCGTGAGGATGGTCTCGGGGCCCGCGGTGATGTCGGCCCTGGCCTCACGCTCGATGCCGACGTGGCCGCCGAGGTCGCACACCGCGGCCCGCAGCGCGGTGGCCCCGATGTCGGCGACGAGCAGCACGCCGCGCGTGCGGTCGACCACGAACTGGCCGGCCGGACGGCCGCGGGTGCGCGCCTCCTCCGGGCCCGGCACCAGCAGGCCGGCGGCGAGCAGCCCGTCGAGCCGCTGGTTGACCGTGGTGCGGGAGAGCCCGGTCAGTCGCGCCACGTCGGACTTGGTCAGCCCGTCGGGCACGTCGCGGAACAGGCTGAGGATCTCGCCGCTGCTCACCCCCATCCTCGGCGGGGTGGGGCCTGTCGTCGTCATAGCACCACTGTAGCTATGACGGTGACTACTCGTAAGTCAAGCATCTTTCGACAGAAAAAGTCGAAAGAAGGGTTGTCAGGCGTTAGAAGGTCGGTTTACGGTCGGGTCATCTACGCGGGAAAGGGACAACCGATGTATGCCAACGCCAGAGGCCGTCGTGTGGCGGCAGTCGGTGCGCTCGCCGCGGCCGGCGCACTCGTACTCGGATCGTGCGGCACCGGCGGGGTCACCGAGTCGGCCGCCGCGAACGGCACGCAGGCCGCGGGCGGCGCCCCCCAGAACTACGCGGCGGTCATCAAGGGCCTGGACAACCCGTTCTTCCAGACCATGAAGCAGGGCATCGACGATCAGGCCAAGACATCGGGGGCGACCGTCACCGTGCAGGCGGCCAACTCGATCACCGACACCACTGGGCAGGCGGACAAGCTCAACGGCCTGGCCGGCCAGGACTTCTCCTGCTACATCGTCAACCCGATCTCCGGCACGAACCTCATCCAGGGCCTCGCCAAGCTCTCCATGATGAACAAGCCCGTCGTCAACATCGACAGTCCCGTCGATCCGACCGCGGCCAAGAGCGCGAACGTCAAGCTCGCCACGTACGTCGGCACCGACAACAGGGAGGCCGGCAAGATGGCCGGGCAGCGGATGACCGAGCTGCTGCCGTCCGGCGGCGAGGTCGCGGCCATCGGCGGCATCGCCGGCGACGTCACCAGCGGCGCCCGCATCGAGGGCTTCCAGCAGGGCATCGGCGGCAACGTCAAGGTGGTCCAGACCGTCGCCGCCGACTGGGACCGCCAGACCGCGCTCACCGCCGCCACCAACGTGCTGCGGGCCCACCCGAACCTGGGCGGCTTCTTCGTCGCCAACGACGACATGGGGCTCGGCGTGGCCCGCGCCATCGCCGACGCCGGCAAGACCGGCAAGGTCAAGGTCATCAGCGTCGACGGCATCAAGGACGCCCTGGAGGCGGTCAAGGCCGGCACGCTGGACGCCACCGTCGCCCAGTACCCGTACACCATCGGCCAGATGGGCGTCGAGGCCTGCCAGGCCGCGTCGAGCGGCAAGACGCTGCCCGCCAGCGTCGCGGCCCCCGTGGAGCTCGTCACCAAGGACACCGCCGACAAGGCGCTCGCGTCCACGCCCAAGCCGTTCGGCACCTACGACGACCCCTACAAGGCACTGACCAAGTAGCCCAGACCGCGACGCATCTACGGAGGAGCGACCTCCATGACCAACACCACCACACTGCGGGCCAGTGGAGGGCCGAACTGGTCCCACCGGCTGAAGGACGCCGGGTTCTGGGCGGAGTGGGCCGCCCTCGTCGGGCTGATCGTCCTGGTGATCGTCTTCCAGGCGCTCAACCCGACGTTCCTCAGCCCCGGCAACATCGCCTCGATGCTGGTGGCCGCGGCCATCCTCATCATCCTGGCGGTCGGGCAGACGTTCGTGATCGCGACCGCGGGCATCGACCTGTCCATCGCCTCGGTGATGACGCTCGGCGCGGTCGTCTTCGGCCAGATGTACGAGGCGGGCCTGGGGCTCGGCGTGGCGTCGCTGATGGCGGTCGTGTCCGCCGGGGTGGCCGGGGCCGTCAACGGCCTCATCGTCGCCCGCGGCAAGATCACGGACTTCATCGTGACCCTCGGCATGCTGTCGGCGGCCTCGGGGCTCGCCCTGATCCTGTCCGACGGCAAGCCGGTGACCGTCATCGACCCGCTGCTCCTGCGCCTGTCCACCAGCGGCATCGGGATCTTCGGCTGGTCGTTCGTCATCGCGATCGTGGTCGCCGTGGCGGCGCACGTCGTGCTCTTCCACACCCGCTTCGGCACCCACCTGCTGGCCACCGGCGGCTCGCCCGAGTCGGCGACGGCCATGGGCATCAGCACCGCCCGCATCAAGATCGCTGTCTATCTGATCAGCGGCCTGCTCGCCGGGCTGGGCGCGATCCTGCTGGTCGGCCGCATCGGCGCGGCCGAGCCCGCGGCGAACACCGCCTTCCTGCTCAACTCGGTGGCCGCGGTGGTGCTCGGCGGGGTCAGCCTCTTCGGCGGCCGGGGCACCGTCGTCGGACCCGTCTTCGGCGCCCTGCTGCTGATCGCCCTGGTCAACGGGCTCACCCTGCTCGGCGTCTCGCAGTTCTACCAGCCGCTCGCCGTCGGCATCGTCGTGGTGCTGGCCGCGCTCCTCATGAGGTTCCAGAAATGACCGAACAGCCACAGGTCGCGGAAATGACCGGACAGCCGCCGCAGGACGTGCTGCTGTCGTGCGACGACGTGTCCCTGTCCTTCGGCAACGTCCGGGCCCTCGTCGACGTCTCGCTGACGCTGCGGCCCGGCGAGATCACCGCCCTGGTCGGCGACAACGGCGCGGGCAAGTCGACGCTGGTCCGCTGCGTCTCCGGCATCCACCGGCCGGACAGCGGCACCATCACCTTCGACGGCCGGCGGACCGACTTCCACTCGCCGGAGGACGCCCGCGAGGCCGGGATCGAGACCGTCCACCAGAACCTGGCCCTCGTCGAGGACCTCACGGTGTGGCAGAACCTCTTCCTCAACCGTGAGATCGTCCGCCGGTTCGGCCCCGTCGGGGTGCTCGACCGCCGGGCCATGCAGTCCCGGGCCCGCGAGATGGTCTCCGCGCTGGCCGTCAACGTGCCGGCGGTGGGCTCGCGGGTGCGGCGGCTGTCCGGCGGGCAGCGTCAGGCGGTCGCCATCTGCCGGGCCGCCGGGTTCAGCTCCAAGCTCGTCATCATGGACGAGCCCACGGCGGCGCTGGGCGTCCAGGAGACGGCCCGCGTCGAGGAACTCGTCTTCCGGCTGCGCGACGAGGGGCACGCGGTGCTGATCATCAGTCACAACTTCGCCCAGGTCATGCGGCTCAGCGAGCAGGTGTGGGTGATGCGCGCGGGGCGCTGCGTCGGCGGCCGGCGCACCGCCGACACCACCGGCGAGGAGATCGTCGGCCTCGTCACCGGCGCGATCGGCTCCTGACGGCACCCGGAACGACTCGACGAAAGAAGGCACGTTCCCATGGCCACCGACAACCCGGCCAACCCGATCGGCGTCCACGCCCTGGTGTGGGTCGGCGACACGAGTCCCACCTCGCTGGAGCTCGCCATCGGCAGGACGAAGGCCGCCGGGTTCGACCTGCTGGAGATCTCCCTGCACGACTCGGCGAACCTCGACGTCGCGGCGGCGCGTGAGGCGCTCACGTCCGCCGGTCTGGGCGTGGCCTGCTCGCGCGGCCTCGCCTTCGACGCCGACGTCTCCAGTGAGGACCTCACTGTGGTCGAACGCGGCGAGAAACTCCTGCACGACTCGCTGGCCGTCACGCGTGGGCTGGGCGGCACCCACTTCACCGGCGCCCTCTACAGCGCGCTCGGCAAGTACGGCCACCCGCTCACCGAGGCGGGACGCCGCAACGTGGTGACGGTGCTGCGCCGCCTGGCCCTGGAGGCCGCCGGCGAGGGCATGACGCTCGGGCTGGAGATCTGCAACCGGTACGAGACCAACGTGGTCAACACCGCCCGCGACGCGCTCCGGCTGGCCGACGACATCGGCGAGGACAACGTGCTCATCCACCTCGACACGTACCACATGAACATCGAGGAGGAGGATCTCGTCCGGCCCGTGCACGAGGTCGGGGAGCGGCTAGGTTACGTCCATGTGGGTGAGAACCATCGCGGCTACCTCGGATCAGGACATATCGACTTCACCGCGTTCTTCCACGCGCTCGGCGACATCGGCTACCGGGGGCCGATCACGTTCGAGTCGTTCTCCTCGGCGGTCGTGATGCGGGGACTGTCCAACGACCTGGCCATCTGGCGCAACCTGTGGAGCGACGGCGAGGACCTGGCCCGCCACGCCCGCGCGTTCATCGCCGGCCAGCTCCACGCGAGCCGCGCCCGATGACGCTCGACGACCTGGCGGACCGGGCCCGCGAACTGGTGTCCGGCGGACACCGGGCGCTGCTCGGCATCACGGGCGGGCCGGGGGCGGGCAAGTCGACGCTCGCCGAGCACCTGGTGCGCGTGCTGCGGCAGGCGCCGCCGTCCGGGCAGCCGCCCGAGTGGGTGGCGCACGTGCCGATGGACGGTTTCCACCTGGCCGACGTGGAGCTCGACCGGCTCGGGCGACGCGAGCGCAAGGGGGCTCCCGACACGTTCGACGCCGCCGGGTACGCGGCGCTGCTGCGCCGGCTGCGCGAGGACGACGACGAGGTCGTGTACGCGCCCTCGTTCGAGCGCGACCTGGAGCAGCCGATCGCGGGCAGCATCCCGGTGCCCCGGGCCGCCCGGCTGGTCATCACCGAGGGCAACTACCTGCTGCTCGACGAGGGCGACTGGGCGCATGTGCGGCCCTGGCTGGACGAGGTGTGGTACTGCTCGCTCGACTCGGTGGAGCGGGTGCGCCGGCTCGTCTCCCGGCACACGAGGTTCGGCAAGGAGCCCGACGCGGCCGTGGCCTGGGTGATGGGGACCGACCAGCGCAACGCCGATCTGATCGCCACCACCCGGGACCGGGCCGACCTCGTCGTTCCGGACCTGCTCCTGCGCTCGCTCGGCCACGACCCGGACGACCTGACCGGCCCGTGAACCGGCCCGCGGGCCGGCCGCGGACCGGCCGCGGGCCGGCGGCGGAC
>NZ_JBFAIA010000247.1:0-9673 GCF_040654455.1 Nonomuraea sp. NPDC050691 | reverse complement strand
CCTCGCCGGCGGCGGCCGAGGTGAGGGCGTCCAGCGCGGTCGGGGCGCCCGCGCCGCATCCGGCTGACCCGCCGGTCGACGGCGGCGACGGTCACGCCCCCGCGGGGTCCGTCCCCGCTGTCCTGGTCGAGCAGCTCGCGCAGGTCGTCCTCGGTCATGGCCATGATCAGCTCCCCATCCGTGTCGCGGCCCTGGCCGCCGGGTCCAGCCGCAGCTTGGCCAGCGCCCGGCTGGCCTGGCTGCGTACGGTCGCGACCGAGCACCCGAGCACCGCGGCGATCTCCTCGTCCGGCAGGTCCTCGAAGTACCGCAGCACGATCACCGCGCGCTGCCGGGTCGGCAGCGCCGCGAGCGCGGCGCGCAACGCGTCGCGGTCGCCGACTTCCCGGAACGCGTCGTCCGCCGCGGCGTGCTCCGGCGGCTCCCCCGTCGGGACCTCGCCCCGCCAGCGCCGCCGCCACCAGGAGGCGTGCGTGTTGGCCAGGATGCGGTACACGTACGGGTCGGGCGCCTCGCCCACGCGCCGCCAGGCCAGCCAGGCCCGGGCCAGCGCCGTCTGGAGCAGGTCCTCGGCGGTGGCCCAGTCGCGGCAGAGCAGGTACGCCGTCCGGAGCAGGCGAGCCGAGCGTTGCTCGACGTAGCGCTCGAAATCGGCTCGATCCCGCATCGGGGTCCTCACTGTGGTCGGTGACGGTCACCGATCACTACGCGCGAGCCCGTGCCGTATGTTGCATCAGCGGCGAAGATGATCGCGGCGGCGCGACGGTACGGCGGCGCGGTGCCCCGGCGGCCGAGGAGGCGACGGCGGCGCCTCAGGCCGCCGGAGAGACCCCGGCGACCGCTCAGGCGGCCCCGGGAAGCACCGGCCCCGGCTCAGGTGGCCGGGGAGACCCCAGCGACGGCTCAGTGGCCGGGGAGACCCCGGTGGCGGTCGTCGCCGTGGAGGCGGCGGTTGTCGTCGCGCCAGTCGTCGCCGTGCAGCTGCCTCCAGTGCTCGCGCCAGGCCGCGAGGCGCCGCTTCACCGGTTCCGCGCGGGAGTCGCCGACCACCTTCACGTCGCCCATCACCGCGTACGCGCGGACCCGCACCACCGGCACGTTCATGCCCAGGGCGCCCTGCTGCACGTCCACCCGCTTGTCGCCCATGACCGCCATGCCGTCGAGGTCCACGTGGACGCCGTCCGGGACGATGATCTTCACGTCGCCCATCACGGAGACGGCCGTGATGTCCACCACGTCGGTGCGGGCCTCGGCCTCGCGCAGGTCGAGCAGCACGTCGCCCATCACGGCCACCGCGCCCAGTTCCCGGTCGATCCGCCAGGCGCCGCGCCGCTTGGTGTCGCCCATCACGCCCACGAACCACCGCCGCCTGCGCCCGGTCCCGGGTCCGGGTTCCTGGGGGGCGGCCGGGAACGCATCGGGCCGGCCCGCGCCCGGCAGGTCCTGGGTGAGCAGGGCGAGCTCGGCGTGGGTGGAGGCGCTGTAGGCGGCCTCGGTGCGGTCGGTCAGCTCGGCCAGCGTGAGGCGGCCCTCCACGGAGGCCACGCGGAGTCGCTCCACGACGGCCTCGCGCTCGGCGTCGGACGCGCGCACTCCTCCAGGGTCAGTCATAAGACGCAACATATCGCGTTTCGCCGGCCGCCTCCTCCTCCCCCAGGAGGAACACCACCGTGTGCCATGCCCCTTTCGGACCATGCCCGGGAGCTCGTGACCGCGCGCCGCGCCAGGGGCTGGGGAGGCGGTGCCCGGCGGTGGTGGGCCGGGGCGGGGGTTGAGCTGGGCTAGTGTCCGTTGCATGCATGAGGAGAAGCTCTACCGGGCCGCGTTGAACGGCGAGTCGGAGACCGTGAGCGAGCTGCTCGCCGGGGGCGCCGACCCCAACCGGCCGAGCGAGGGAGAGGACGAGGGCCTGCCGCTGTGCGCGGCGGCCGCGTGGGACCGGGTCGAGGCCGCCCAGGCGCTGCTGGCCGCCGGGGCCGACGTCGACGGGCGCGAGGAGGGCGGCTGGACCCCGCTGCTGTGGGCCGCGGCCAACGGCCACGCCGACGTCGCCCGGCTCCTGGTGGAGGCCGGAGCCGAGGTGGACGCCGCCAACGACGACGGCGACACGCCGCTCACGCTCGCCGCCCGGCGCGGCGCGCTCGGCGTGGTGCGGGTGCTGCTGGACAGCGGCGCCGACGCGGGGAAGTACGACGGCGACGGCGACACCCCGCTCGACGTGGCGGCCGACTGGGTGGGCGTGCACCTGGAGAGCGCGCTGCTCGACCAGATCGGGCAGGACGACTGGGAGTACGTGGTGGCCCGGCAGTTCGCCAAGGACGGCACCGAGCTGGTGACCGTGGCGGGCCGCTCGGCCGACGGCTCGCAGACCGAGCAGGTGCAGGCGCAGCGCGGGCACGCGGCGATCGCCACGCTGCTGGAGGAGGCCACGGGCGCCCACGCGCCGGTGGACCGGCTGGTCGCGCGGGCGCTGGCGCACCGCGACACCGACGAGGACGCCGAGACCTGGTGGGTGGTGGCCGACGCGCTGGGGCGGCGGGGCGACGACGAGACCTACGAGGCGCTGGCCAGGCTGTGCGCGAGCGAGGACGCCCGGGAGCGGGAGTTCGGCGTGGACGCGATCGCCCAGTACGGGGTGACCGAGGACGGCGGCAAGCCGTACCTGGAGCGGACGCTGCCGCTGCTGCAGCGGATGGCCACCACGGAGAGCAATCCGCAGGTGCTCCGGTCGGTGCTCTCGGCGCTCGGCCACCAGGGCGACCCGCGCGCGCTGCCGCAGGTGCTCGACATCATCGGCCGGCCGGGACACCGGCGCACGATGACCGACGCGATCGCGCTGGCCGACGTGCTGCCGCCCGGCCACGCCGAGGGGCTGGCCCTGCTCGTCTCGATGACGGGGGACGACGAGGACGAGGTGCGCGACTGGGCCACCTCGGGCCTGGCCTCGCTGGACGCCGACACGCCGGAGATCCGCGACGCGCTGGCGGCCCGCCTGGACGACACGGACCTGCGCACGGTCGCCGAGGCCACGCGCGGCCTCGCGGAGCGCGGGGACGAGCGGGCGCGGCGGGGCGTCGAGCGCGTGCTGGCCGAGAGCGACGACGACTACGCCCGCGACCTCGTCACGGAGGCCCGCGCCAAGCTCACCCCGGACGCCTGACGACGGAACTCGTGACTCGCGAGCTCATCACTCGCGAGCTCGCGACTCCGTGCTCGTGACGCCGGCCCGCGCCCGCCCCCCCGGCCTCGGGTCAGGGGCGGCGCTCGGTGCCGAAGATGCCGTTGACCGCGACGATCGCGAACCAGATCCCCAGGATGACCCACGCGGAGGCGCTCTGGATGCTGAGCGCGATCGTCGCCACGGTGCCCAGGCTCATCGAGACGATCGCGAGCGCGAGCCGCTGCCCGTCGGCCGTCCTGGACCGTTCGGCCAGCTTCTTGGTCTGGGGACGGCGGCCAGCCGCTCGTCCACCCGCCGGTCGACCTCCTGGCCCATCTTGTCGAGGAACGACTCGATGAGGGCGTCCTCGAAGTCGGGGCCGAGGTCGCGGCGGGCGGCCACGGCGGCACGAAGCTCATCACCAGTGCTCATATCTCGAGATATAGCGTGACGTGTGAGCATGAGACAAGAGATGGATCGTCACGGCACCAAAGCGTGACTCAACGGGCCAGGATGTCGTCCAGGTTGTACGAGACCGGCCGCTCCAGTTGCTCGTACGTGCACGACTCGGGCGTGCGGTCGGGCCGGGCGCGGCGCCAGTGGGCGGTGTGCCGGAACCGGTCGCCCTCCATCTGGTCGTAGGCCACCTCGATGACCAGCTCGGGCCGGAGCGGGATGAACGACAGGTCCTTCTTCGCGCTCCACCGCGAGATCGCGCCGGGGACCCGCTGGCCGCCCGTGGCCGGTCCGGCGGCCGGCTGGCCGACGGTGGCCGCCGCCTGCTCGGCCCAGTGTCCCCAGGGGTGCTCGCCGAGGTCGGCGACGTACGGCTTGAGCTCCTCCACCAGCTCCGCCCGGCGCGCCATCGGGAACGATGCGGCCACGCCCACGTGGTGCAGCCGCCCGTCGGGCCCGTACAGGCCGAGCAGGAGCGAGCCGACGATGGGGCCGGTCTTGTGCTCGCGGTAACCCGCCACCACGACGTCGGCCGTGCGCTCGTGCTTGACCTTGAACATGGTGCGCTTGTCCGGGACGTACGGCTGGTCGCCGGGCTTGACGATGATGCCGTCGAGCCCCGCCCCCTCGAACATCTCGAACCACTCCCCCGCCTGCCCGTCGTCGCGGGTGACGGGCGTGAGCCGCACCGAGTGGCCGGCCTGTCCGAAGACGCCCTCCAGGCGGGCGCGGCGCTCGGCGAAGGGCAGGTCGAGGTACGACTCGTCGCCGAGGGCCAGCAGGTCGAAGGCGACGAACGAGGCCGGCGTCTGCTCGGCCAGCATCCTGACCCGGGAGGCGGCGGGGTGGATGCGCTGCTGGAGCGCGTCGAAGTCGAGCTGGGAGCCGCGCGGCAGCACGATCTCGCCGTCGACCACGACCCGCTCGGGCAGCTCGGCCTTGACCGCCTCGACCAGCTCCGGGAAGTAGCGGGTGAACGGCCGCTCGTTGCGGCTGCCGAGGTAGACCTCGTCGCCGTCGCGGAAGACGATGCAGCGGAAGCCGTCCCACTTGGGCTCGTAGAACAGGGTGCCGTCCTGCTTGGGCATGGCCTTGACGGGCTTGGCCAGCATGGGCGGCACGGGCGGCCGGACCGGCAGGTTCGGCACCGGCTCCGGCTCGGCCCCGGCGTCGGGGACGGGGACGGGGACGGGCGGCTCGGCGGGCGCGGCGTCCGGGACCGGGGACTCGGCGGCCGGCGGATCGGCGGGATCAGTCATGGTTCGGCTCCCTCGTGTACCGGCAGAAGAGGACGCCGTCCTCCTCCAGGACCTGGCTGAGGCGGAGGCCGACGTGCGCCGCCTCGCCGTTCAGGATGCGCGCCGCGCCCCCGCCGAGCAGCAGCGGGCTGACCGTCAGGCACAGCTCGTCGAGCAGCCCGGCCGCGGCGAGCTGGGCGTTGAGCCGCGGCCCGCCCTCGCACAGCACCCGGGTCAGCCCCCGCTCGTGCAGCTCGCGCACGGCCGTCTCCATGTCGACCACCTCGTCTCCCGCGACGACGACGTCGGCGACGGCCTTGGTCGCGGTGAGGCGGTCGGACGGCGCGGAGGCGCAGGTGACGACGATCGTGCGGGAGATCGCCTCGGCGAACAAGGGGCCGTCGAGGTCGAGGTCGAGGCTGCGGCTGACCACGGCGAGGGGCGGCGTCGCGGGCCGCCCCTCGCGCAGCGGCCGCCACGACTCGCGCGGCCGGGCGGGGCCGTAGCCTTCGGCGCGCACGGTGGCGGCCCCGGCGACGACCACGTCGGCGAGCCCCCGCAGCACGCCGAAGATCCGCTTGTCGCCCTTGCCCGACAGCCCGCCCGACAGGCCGTTCATCCAGGCGGCGCCGTCGGCGCTGGCGACCATGTTGACGCGCAGCCACGGCTGCCCGGGCGGATAGGCGTAGGCCTGCTCGATGGGTGGATCGTCCTGTATGTCCGGATAGATGCGACGCACTCCTCTACCTTGGCACACGCCTCCGACAACCAGCCGTGACGGCGGCCTTTGCCCGAGACATCGCACTTTGGCGTAACGAGTGGCATACGTGGAGTGATGCGCTTAACGTGTCGTCTGGGTTCGGGGACCGAAGGAGGCCCGGGTGGGGCTCGCCACTGCCGTGACATGGATCTGCACCGCGATCGCCGGCGTGTACCTGCTCTACCTGTGGCTGTCGGGCGGCGGGCTGCGGCAGCAGGCCGCCAAGGTCACCCGCTTCCCGGTCACGCTGGTCTTCTCCCATCCCGTGCTCGCCGCGGCGGCGCTGGGCTGCTGGTTCGGGTACCTGGTGACCGGGGCCGAGGCGCTCGCGTGGACGGCCTTCGGGGTGCTGGCGGCGTCCGCGCTGCTGGGCTTCGCCCTGTTCACCCGCTGGCTCGGCGGCGGGCGGCACGCCCGGGGCGCCGAGCGCCGCTTCCCCGTGCTGGCCGTGGCGCTGCACGGCCTCGGCGGAGTGATCACGTTCGCGCTCGCACTCGTCACCGCCGCCCTGACCGGCCACTGACCCGCACAGCCATCCGTACCACCACAGGACCGGCCACAGGAACCGGCGGGGACAGGCCCGGGAGCCGCCTCAGGAGCCCAGCGGCTGGCGCAGCACCTGGATGGAGCGCGAGGTCACGGCCACCAGCGAGCCCGGCCGCCGGCCCTCGTCCGGGAACGGTTCGTCCTGGCGGGGCTCGTAGCTGGTGTCGAGCACCGGCAGCCAGGTGGCGCCGAACTCCTCGCCCGGCAGCGTGAACGTCATGTTCTCGTGGTGGGCGTTGATGAGCAGCAGGAACGAGTCGTCCACGATGCGCTCGCCGCGCGGCCCCGGCTCGGTGATGCCCTCGCCGTTGAGGTAGACCATCAGCGACTTGGCGTAGCCGGTGTGCCAGTCGCCGGCCGTCATCTCCTCCCCGGCGGGCGTCAGCCACACCAGGTCGCGCCGGCCGTCCTCGGAGTCGCGGCCGTGGAAGAAGCGGCGGCGCTGGAAGACCGGATGCTCGCGCCGCAGCCGCGACAGCGTCCGGACGAACTCCAGCAGGTCGGTCTCGGTGTGCACCAGCGACCAGTCGATCCAGGCGATCTCGTTGTCCTGGCAGTAGGCGTTGTTGTTGCCGCGCTGCGTGCGGCCGATCTCGTCGCCGTGGGACAGCATCGGCACGCCCTGCGACAGGAAGAGCGTGGTCAGGAAGTTGCGCCGCTGGCGGTGGCGCAGCCGGACGATCTCGGGGTCCTCGACCGGCCCCTCGGCGCCGCAGTTCCAGGAGCGGTTGTCGTCGGTGCCGTCGCGGTTGTCCTCGCCGTTGTCGAGGTTGTGCTTGCGGTCGTACGAGACCAGGTCGGTGAGGGTGAACCCGTCGTGGCAGGTGACGAAGTTGATGGAGGCCACCGGGCGGCGCCCGGAGGTGGCGTACAGGTCGGCCGAGCCGGTCAGGCGCGAGGCGAACTCGGGCAGCGCCGAGTGCGTGCCCCGCCAGAAGTCGCGCACGATGTCGCGGTACTTGCCGTTCCACTCCGTCCACAGCGGCGGGAAGTTGCCCACCTGGTAGCCGCCGGGCCCCACGTCCCACGGCTCGGCGATGAGCTTGACCTGCGAGATCACCGGGTCCTGCTGGATGAGGTCGAAGAACGCGCTCAGCCGGTCGACGTCGTGCAGCTCACGGGCCAGCGCCGAGGCCAGGTCGAAGCGGAAGCCGTCGACGTGCATCTCCAGCACCCAGTAGCGCAGGGAGTCCATGATGAGCTGGAGCGCGTGCGGCGAACGGACGTTGAGGGAGTTGCCGCAGCCGGTGTAGTCGAGGTAGTAGCGGCGGTCGCCGTCGTGCAGCCGGTAGTAGGCGGAGTTGTCGATGCCCCGGAAGCCGAGCGTCGGGCCCATGTGGTCGCCCTCGGCGGTGTGGTTGTAGACGACGTCGAGGATCACCTCGATGCCCGCCTCGTGCAGGGCCCGCACCATGGCCTTGAACTCCTGCACCTGCTCGCCGCGCGTGCCGGCGCTGGAGTAGCGGCCGTGGGGCGCGAGGTAGGCCGCGGTGTTGTAGCCCCAGTAGTTGGTCAGCCCCCGGGCCACCAGGAAGTGCTCGGGCATGAAGTGGTGGACCGGCATCAGCTCGACCGCCGTCACGCCGAGCGACAGCAGGTGGTCGATGATCGCCGGGTGCGCCACGCCCGCGTAGGTGCCGCGCAGCGGCTCCGGCACCGCCGGGTGCCGCATCGTCAGGCCGCGCACGTGCGCCTCGTAGATCACCGTCTGGTGGTACGGGATGCGCGGCGGCCGGTCGTTGCCCCACTCGAAGAACGGGTTGACCACCACGTTCTTCGGCATGAAGGGCGCGCTGTCGGTCAGGTTGAGCCGCGCCGGGTCGGTGAACTCGTACGAGAACAGCGCCTCGTTCCAGGTCAACTCGCCGTCGATGGCCTTCGCGTAGGGGTCGAGCAGCAGCTTGGCCGGGTTGCACCGGTGGCCGCGGGACGGCTCGTAGGGCCCGTGGACGCGGAAGCCGTACCGCTGTCCGGGCATGATGCCCGGAAGGTGGCCATGCCAGACGAACCCGTCGACCTCCGGCAGGTCGACGCGTTCCTCGGAACCGTCATCGTGGAATAGGCACAGCTCGACCCGCTCGGCCACCTCGGAGAACACCGAGAATCCGGTGCCCACGCCATCCCAGGTAGCGCCGAGTGGGTACGGCTCGCCAGGCCAGACATCTCGCATGTGACTCGATTGTCCCACGCGACCGCTATCACGCCAGAGCGTTCGCGATCACGATCTCGCTAGAGGAGCTGCGCGTTCAGCGTGATCGTCGTGCCGGCGAGGGCCTTGCTCACCGGGCAGTTGACCTTGGCCGTCTCGGCGGCCTCCTGGAACTGCTCGGCCGTGATGCCGGGCACCTGGCCCTGCACGGTGAGGACGATGCCGGTGATGCCCTCGCCCGGCTGGAAGGTCACGTCGGCGCTGGTGCGCAGCGACTCGGGCGGCGTGCCGGCGCCGGCCAGGCCGTGCGAGAGCGCCATCGAGAAGCACGAGGAGTGGGCCGCGGCGATGAGCTCCTCGGGAGAGGTCTTGCCGTTGGCCGCCTCGGCGCGCGAGGGCCAGGAGACCTCGAACGTGCCGACGCCGGACGTGTCGAGCGACACGGTGCCCGAGCCGTCGAGCAGGGCGCCCTTCCACTGCGTGGTGGCGGTGCGGGTGGTTGCCATGACGCTTCCTCCCTCTCGTTGGTGGACTTACGACCCTACCGTGAGCCCGCCGCTCCCCTGTCCGGGCCGGTGACCCGGGTCCGGTCCGGTTCATCCGGCTCAACTTCTGCGGCGAATGATGGCATGCTCGGGTCGCGGCGCACCCGCCGCCTTGGTCCGGATCATCGGCAGCTCATCGGGAGCTCATCGGGAGCGTGGTGCCAGTGGAGGCGCCGTACGACGACCGCCTGCTGCACCAGCGGGTGGTCGGCGGCGACGAGGCCGCACTCGGGGAGGTCTACGACCACCTCTCCTCGCTGATCTTCGGTCTGTCGCTGCGCGTCACCAGGGACCGGGTGATCGCCGAGGACATCACGCAGGAGGTGTTCCTGATCTTCTGGGAGCGTCCTCTCGCCTACGATCCCGACCGGGGCACGCTGCGGGCGTGGCTGGCCACGATCGCCCACCGCCGCGCGGTCGACCACGTGCGGGCCGAGGAGCGCCGCCGGGTCTCCACGCTGGGTCCCCGGCTGTTCGAGCCGCCGCCGGCGCGGCTGGAGGAGACGGTGCTCGCCGCCGACGAGGCGCGGCGGGTGCGCCAGGCGGTCACGGCGTTACCCGACGGCCTGAGACAGGCGGTGGAGCTGGCCTACTACGGTGGCCGGACGTACCGGCAGGTGGCCGAGGAGCTGGGCGTGCCGGAGGGCACGGCCAAGTCGCGGATCCGGCTGGCGCTGCGGCGCCTGGCCGACGCGCTGGCAGAGGAGGAGGTGTGATGGAGCCCGTCGACCGTCTCTACCTGGACGCGCTGATGGAGGACGCCGAGGTGCCGGCCGGCTCCCTCCGGCCGCAGTTGCTCGCCGGCGCCCGCGCCCGGCG
>NZ_JBFAIA010000246.1:0-9690 GCF_040654455.1 Nonomuraea sp. NPDC050691 | reverse complement strand
CGCGCCGCCCGCCCCGCCCTCCCCCCCCCCGGCGCGCCCCTACCGCCACGCCGGGCGCCCTCAGCACCCCAACCCGTGAAGCCGCACTTCCAGGGAATGCCATGAGACTCCGTCGCATGTTCCTCGCCTTACTCGCAGCCCTCGCCATGATCGGCGCCGGAGCGGCCACGACCGCGCCGGCCTCGGCCACCTCCGCGAGCGCCGCCGCACCCGCCGCCGCACCCGCCGCCCTGGCCCTCGCCGCCGACTGGCAGCCGGGCGTCTGGTACGCCGTCGGCGCCCGCGTCACCTACAACGGCGCCGACTACGAGTGCATCCAGGCCCACACCTCGCAGACCGGCTGGGAGCCCCCGATCGTCCCGGCCCTGTGGAAGCCCGTCAGCGGCGGCGGCAACCCCGGCGCGCCCTCCGCCCCCGGCTCCCCGCACGTCACTGCCACCACCAACAGCTCGATCTCCCTGTCCTGGACCGCCTCGACCGGCACCGTCACCGGCTACCGCGTCTACGAGGGCTCCACGAACCGGGCCACGGTGTCCGGCACCTCGGCCACGATCGGCTCGCTCGGCACCTGCACCACGCACACCTACACGGTCCGCGCCTACAACTCGGCCGGCGAGTCGGCCGGCGCCTCGGTGACCGGCACCACCGGCGGCTGCACGGGCGGCGGCGGCTCCAAGATGCCCGGCGCCCCGTACCTCTACATGGGCTGGGGCAACCCGCCCGCCCCCGCATCGGTCATGAGCGCGACCGGCGTCAAGTCGTTCACGATGGCGTTCATCCTGTCGAGCGGCGGCTGCACCCCCGCCTGGGACGGGCAGCGCCCGCTGACCGGCGGCGCCGACGCGCAGGCCATCTCGGCGATCAAGTCCGCGGGCGGCAGCGTCCAGATCTCCTTCGGCGGCTGGCAGGGCAACAAGCTCGGCCCGAACTGCTCCACCCCGCAGGCGTTCGCCGGCGCGGTGCAGCAGGTCATCAACGCCGTCGGCCCCGCCGTGGTCGACTTCGACATCGAGAACACCGACGAGTTCGAGAACTACACCGTCCAGGACCGCATCCTGAACGGCCTGAAGATCGTCAAGCAGAACAACCCGAACGTCAAGGTCGTCGTCACCTTCGGCACCACCAAGACCGGCCCCAACGCCCACGGCATCCGGCTGATCAACCAGGCGAAGGCCCTCGGCGTGCCGATCGACAACTACACGATCATGCCCTTCGACTTCGGCGGCACCAACATCTACCAGGACACCGTCAACGCCTCCGAGGGCCTGAAGAACGCCCTGAAGAACGCGTTCGGCTGGAGCGACGCCCAGGCGTACTCACGCATGGGCATCTCGGGCATGAACGGCCTGTCCGACCAGCAGGAGCTCACCACCCCGTCCACCTGGACCCAGATCCGCGACTGGGCCAGGAGCAAGGGCCTGACCAGGCTCGCCTACTGGGCCGTCAACCGCGACCGCCCCTGCCCCGGCGGTGGCGTCGTGTCCAACTGCAGCGGCATCTCCCAGAGCGACTGGGAGTTCACCCGGATCACCGCCGGCTTCTGACCCGCCACGACGGCCCGGCCGCCACCCCGCGCCCGGCCGTACAGCAGGCCCCGGAGGAACGCCCCGCCGCACATGTCCCGCGGTGGGGCGTTCCCGGGAGTCCCGCGAAAGGACACCCCCATGAAGCTGCTCCGCACCCTCACGGCCGCCGTCACGCTCGCCGCCGGCCTCACCACGCTGAACGCCTCCCCGGCCGCCGCCGCCAACGTCCTCGCCAACCCCGGCTTCGAGTCGGGCCTGCCCGGCTGGACCTGCGCCGGCACGACCGCCGCCGTCTCCTCGCCCGTCCATGGCGGCGCCCGCGCCCTCCAGGGCACCCCGGCCGGCGGCGACCACGCCCGCTGCGGCCAGACCGTAGCAGTCCAGCCCGGCGCCACCTACCGGCTGTCCGCCTGGGCGCAGGGCGCGTACGTCTTCCTCGGCGCCACCGGCGCGGGCGTGGAGACCAGCACCTGGGGCACCCCGGGCGCGCAGTGGGCACAGCTGTCCACCTCCTTCACCACCCCGGCCGGCACGACGTCCGTGACGGTGCACGTCAACGGCTGGTACGGCCAGCCCCCGTACCTGGCCGACGACGTCGTCCTCGACGGCCCCGGCGGCGCCCCCGACACCCGGCCGCCCACGGTGCCCACCGGCCTGTCCGCCGGCGGCTCGACCGGCTCCAGCCTCACCCTCACCTGGAACGCCTCCACCGACGACTCCGGCGGCGTCGCCCGCTACGAGGTCTCCCGCGACGACGGCGCCCCGGCCGCCGTCACCTCCACCACCTACACCGCCACCGGCCTGAGCGCCGAGACGACCTACGGCTTCCGCGTGCGCGCCTGCGACGCCGCGGGCAACTGCTCCGCCTACAGCCCCTCCGTCAGCGGCCGGACGACCGGCACCGCCCCGCCGCCCACCGGCGCCATCAGGTACGCCCCGTACATCGACATCACCATGACCACGCCCTCCCTGGCCGGCGCCGCCTCGGCCACCGGCGTCAAGAACTACACGCTCGCCTTCGTCCTCGGCGACAGCACCGGCTGCAACCCCGCCTGGGGCGGCACCATCCCGCTCGCCGACGCCCGGATCATCGGCGACGTCAAGGCCCTCCAGGCCCAGGGCGGCCAGGTGATCGTGGCCAGCGGCGGCGCCATGGGCCCGTACCTGGAGCACACCTGCGGCGGCTCCGCCGCGCTGCTCGCCGCGTACAAGAAGGTGCTCGACACCGTCGGCACCAACCATCTGGACGTGGACGTCGAGGCGTCCATCGACGTGGCCAAGGTCAACACCGCCCTGCGGCAGCTCCAGGCCGAGCGCGGCACGACCGTCAGCTACACCCTCCGCGTCCAGGGCCAGGACTACGGCGTGGACCCGTTCTCCCTGCAGATCCTCCAGGACGCCGCCGCCCGCGGGCTGGAGGTGACCGTCAACCCGATGCTCATGAACTTCGGCCACACCGGCTCCTGGGGCGACGCCATGATCTCGGCCGCCCAGGCCACCCTCGCCCAGATGAGGACCGTGTGGCCGTCCCGGTCCGACGCGCAGCTCAGGCGGATGCTCGGCGTCACCCCGATGATCGGCCGCAACGACACCGGCATGACCACCACCCAGGCCGACGCCCGCAAGCTGCGCGCGTGGGCCGACGCCAACCACATCGGCTTCGTCGGCTTCTGGTCGGCCGGCCGCGACAACGGCGGCTGCCCCGGCGGCGGCGTCTCACCGACGTGCAGCGGCATCGCCCAGACGGCCTACGAGTTCACCGGCATCTTCAAGGGCTTCACGGGCTGAAGGGGGTCAGCGGCATGTAGGGCACGAGATGCGTGGGCTTGAGCGGCAGACCCGGTCCCGGCGGCCGGTACGTCGGCAGCGCCTCCCCGTACTCGTGCATCCACGCGTGGTCCACCATCAGCCGCATCGGCTTCGGCACGGGCGGATCCTGCGCCCGGGCCGGGGCCGGCTCGACACGGCCCACCGCGAGCTTGGCCACCGCGTCGGCCACCAGCCCCGCCTCCGGCAGCGCCACGTCGCACCGGTCGTCCGGCCCGATCAGCAGGTCCAGCTCCGGCGGCAGCGGGTAGATCGGCCGCGGCAGCGCCAGCACCCGGGGCGCCGGCGCCATCGGCAGGCCGTCGCGCACCGCCTCCACCAGCACCGAACGCGCCGTGCGCCCGCTCAGCACGCCGTCGGCCAGCGGCCAGCACAGCCTCCCCACGTTCGCGCCGTCCTCACCCAGGGCGTGCAGGCACAGGTACGGCACCAGCGGCACCTCGTCGCCCGCCCCCTCCTGCGCCCACCCATGACCGCACCCGGTCAGCACGAGCAGCGCCAGCATGGCCCGGTACGCGGTGTCGGCGTGCGACGTCTCCAGCCGCCCCGGCACGATCACGCACCGGCCCCCCGTCCGCTCCGCCGTCGCGCCCAGTTCCCGCGCCACCTTGACCGCCCGCGCGGCCGGCACCCCGGTCAGCGGCTCCTGCCAGGCCGGCGTGTACGGCTCGGCCCGGTCCTCGTACCCCGCCGGCCAGCAGCCGGGCAGCCCCTCCCTGGACACCCCGTACACCGCGAGCAGCAGGTCGAACACCGTCGTCACCAGCAGGTCCCCGTACCGCCGCACCGGCACGCCGCGCCGCAGCACGCCGGGCCCGTCGTCGAAGCGCGGCAGCAGCACCTCCACCGACTCGCCGCGCGGCCCGCCGTACACGCTGAGCCGGTCGGCGCGCCGCCCGATCCCGCAGCCCGCCACCCACGCCCCGCCCAGCTCGCGCAGCCGCACCAGGAACGGAAGGTCCGTGCGGTCCAGCGCGTGCCCGGCGAACGCCGGCCGTTCCAGCAGGAACTCCTTGAGCAGCACGTGGCCCATCGCCATCGCCAGCGCGCCGTCCGTGCCCGGCCGCACGACCAGCGTCTCGTCCGACAGCCGCGTCGGGTGCGGGCCGATCGCGACGACCTTCTGCCCCTTGTAGCGCCCGGCGATCACCCACGGCGCGCCCGACGTGCGGATCAGCCGGTTGTTCTCCCCCCACAGCATCACGTACGCCGCGCGCGGCCAGTCGTCCGGCTCGGGGCCCCGGAAGCCGGGTCCGAGCACCTGCCCCGGCGCGCTCGGCTGCTCGGTCAGCACCGCCCCGCCCAGCGCCGCCACCAGCCCCGCCAGCGGCGAGGCCGCGAGCGCCGCCACCCGGTCCGCGCCGTACTCGGCCGTCGTGTGCACGATCGCCGCGGCCGTCAGCTCCGCGGCCGTGCCGTCGTCCAGCGGCACCCGCCGCCCGCCGCGGGCCCTGCGGTACACCTCAGAGTTTGCTGTGAGTTTCGCCCAGGCGGCGACCGGGTCGCGAAGCTCATCTTTCACCTCGAAGTAGAGCCGGACCAGAGCCCGGTTGACCTGCGATCCCCCCATGAAAAGAGTTCAGCACAGAGGGTTACGGTCTATCGCGGTACGACCCGCCATGTCAGGGATAAGAATGCCTTCACAAGTGGAAGCATCCAGGGGAGTACGGCAGGCTAGACCCGCCATGGACTACGCATTTCTCACAGGGACCGTGCTCGTCGCGGGAGTCGTCTTCGCCATCGTCGCCCAGTGGCGCGACTGGCGGCCGCCCATCATCGTCGCCGTCGTCGTGGGCGTGGCCGTCCGCGCGCTGCTCCTGTTCACCGCGGCCAACGGCAAATGGCAGCCCGTCGACTTCGTCGAGAGCTTCAAGCCCGCGGGCGAGGCCGTGCTCAACGGCAAGGACCCTGTGCTCGCCAGCGAGGGCGGCTGGCACTTCCTGCCGACGATCCCGTACGTCTACGGCATCCTGCTCTGGTTCGGCATCCCGTGGGAGTACGCCGGGCGGCTGGTCACCGTGGTCGCCGACATCGTGCTGATCCCGCTCGTCGCCAAGCTGGCCGGCGGCCCCAAGGCGTCGCTGCGCGCCCTGCAGTACGCGCTCAACCCGCTCGCGCTGCTGGTGGCCTGCATCCATGGCCAGGTCGAGCCGGTGGCGCTGGTCTTCGGCGTGGCCGCGTTCGTGGTGGCCCGCGGGCCGGGCTCACCCGAGCGGGCCGGCATCAGCACCCAGGTCGTGGCCCGCGTCCGCCGCGGGGTGACCGCCTACGGCTGGCGCACGGCCGCCTACCGGGTGCTCGGCCCCGGCGGCCTGCTGCGCCGGGCCCTGACGGCCGGACCGACCGACCGCGCCGACCTCAAGCGGGCCGCCCTGGCCGGCCTGCTCATGGGCCTCGCTCTGTGCGCCAAGAGCTGGCCGATCTGGCTCGTCCCCGGCATGCTGCTGCTCCTGCCGCACCTGCGCGCCCGCGTGGCGGCGCTGTTCGTGACCGGTCTCGTGCCGCTGTTCTTCCTCGTCACCCTGCCGGTCTTCGCGGGCACCTCGCTCCAGCAGATCCCGGAGGTCATCAAGACCATCCAGGACATCCGCCCGATCGTCGGCGAGTGGGGCTGGACCCCGTGGTACACCAACGGCGAGTGGGCGCTGCGGCCCGACCTCGCCAAGTTCGGCACCAACCTCATCTACGCCTGCGTCATCGGCGTCATCTTCCTGTGGCGGCGGGCCGACCCGATCGACATGACCACGGCCATCCTGCTCATCTTCATGGTCGTGACCCCGCGGCTCGGCGCCCAGTACCTGCTGTGGTTCATGCCGTTCCTCATCGCCCGGCCCACGCGGTTCGCCTGGCCGGCGATCCTCGGCGCGTCGGCGTGGGCGGCGTACGGCTACGTGTACATGACCCAGTTCGACGTCAACACCTGGTGGGCGATGCACTCCGACTGGTCGCGGGCGTCGATCGTGCTGCTGCCGGTGCTGCTCGTCGCCATGCCGTGGGGCCGCCGGGTCGCGACCGGCGTGACGGCCCCCGCCGTGTCCACGGGGAAGGCCCGTGTCACGTCGGCCGTCTGAGGCGTCCGATTTCTCCAAGAGCCGGGCGGGCCGTGCCGGGTAGTTTCCGCTCATGGACATGAAGACCGACACGCTCACCCGGGCGGCCGCCTACCTGGAGCTCCACGGGCGGCTGCTCGACCGGCTGCGGTTCGAGGCGCTGTTCGCCGGCGGATCGAGGGACCGGGCCCTCGACGTGCTGCGCTGCTACCAGAACGCCGACGGCGGCTTCGGCAACGCCCTCGAACCCGACCTGCGCGGCGCGGCCAGCCAGCCGGAGCCGGTCGAGGTGGCCTTCCACATCCTCGACGAGCTGGACGCGTTCGCCGACCCGATGGTGCCGAGGGCGTGCGACTACCTGCTGTCCGTGACCGCCGAGGACGGCGGCGTGCCGTTCGTGCTGCCCAGCGTGCGCGACACCGCGCGGGCGCCGTGGTGGGAGACGGATGACGACCCGCCGGGCAACCTGGTGCCGACCGCCTCGATCGCCGCGCTCCTGCACAAGCACCGCGCCGTCCACCCCTGGCTGGAGCGGGCCACCGCGTTCGGCTGGACCCGGATCGCCGAGGTCGAGCGGACCACCCCGTACGAGGCGCGGGCGATCGTCGCCTTCCTGGAGGAGGCGCCGGACCGGGAGCGGGCCGAGGCGGAGTTCCGGCGCCTGCGCGAGGCCGTCCTGGACACCGTCGCCCTCGACCCCGGCGCTCCGGGAGAGGCCCACTTCCCGCTGGACTTCGCCCCGGCGCCGTCGCGGCTTCCGCTGTTCGACGCGGATCTGCTGGACCGGCACCTGGACGCGCTGGCCGCCGCCCAGTCGCCGGAAGGCGGGTGGAGCGGCAACTGGCTGATGTGGACGCCCGTGGTGGAGCACGAGTGGGGCGGCCACGTGACCGTCGAGCGCCTCAAGACCCTGCGCGCGTACGGCCGGCTCGACGCCTGAGCGGGTTGTCGGTGGCGTGTCCTAGCGTGGAGGCATGTACGAGGAGCGGCCGCCCACGCCGGAGCTCGCCGACCGGGTCGTGTGCGCCTGGGGCCAGATCCCCGAGACCGACGGCACGCAGCTCGTGGTGCCCGACGGCTGCGTCGACCTCATTTGGGGTCCCGCCGGCCTCTTCGTCGCGGGTCCCGACACGGGGCCGATGCCCGCGCCCATGCGCGCCGGAGAGGTGTTCGCCGGCATCCGCTTCAGGCCGGGGGCGACGGGCGAGGTGTTCGGCGTGCCCGTCCACTGGCTTCGCGACCGGCGCGTCCCCCTCGCCGCGCTCAACGCCGCGGCCTGGAGCCCGTACCTCTCGCCCGACACCGCGCCTTCCCTCTCGCCCGCCTCCTCACCCGGCACCGCGCCGTCCGCGCCGTCCGGCCCCCGGCGCCTGCTCGACGAGCGCCTGCGGCTCATGAGGCGGGCCGTCGCCGTCCGCCTGCGGGAGACCGCCCCGGCCGACCCCGCGGCCCCGGCCCTGGTCGCGGCGCTGCGGTCGGGGCTGAGCGTGCGCGAGGCCGCCTGGGAGCTCGGGTTCAGCGAGCGGCAGCTCCACCGCAGGAGCGTGGCCGGCTTCGGCTACCCGCCCAAGACGCTCCAGCGCGTCGTCCGCTTCCAGCGCGCGC
Source organism: Nonomuraea sp. NPDC050691 (assembly GCF_040654455.1). Taxonomy (NCBI): domain Bacteria; kingdom Bacillati; phylum Actinomycetota; class Actinomycetes; order Streptosporangiales; family Streptosporangiaceae; genus Nonomuraea; species Nonomuraea sp. NPDC050691. Next base: position 1,682 of record NZ_JBFAIA010000246.1, on the reverse strand, counting down.
TGCGGCTGGCCCGCTCGGGCGTGTCGCCGGCCGAGGCGGCGGCCATGTCCGGCTACGCGGACCAGGCCCACCTGTCCCACGACGTCAAGCGTCTGAGCGGCGTCCCGCTGAGCCGCCTCCTCATCTGAGGGGCCTGGGCACGGTGCGCTTCTCGGCCGAACCCTTCTCTGCCGCGGGAGGCGGGGTTCCCGGTGGCGCCGCGGCGGGCGGCTCCTCCGGCGGCGTACCCGACAACAGCGCGGCCGCCCAGGTCGCCCTCGGGTCGCTGTCCACGAGCAGGGCCCGCGCGAACAGGCTGAGCGGGATTGCCAGCAGGGCGCCCAGCGGGCCCAGCACGAAGGTCCACAGGATCAGCGACAGGAACGTCGTGGTGGTCGACAACCCCACCGCGTCACCCAGGAACTTCGGCTGGATGAACGACTGGATCACTACGTTGATGACGCAGTACGCGACGATGACCAGCACCATCTGCTTGATGCCGCCGTCGAGCAGAGCCAGCAGGGCGGGCGGGATGAGGCCGAGGACGAACCCGACGTTCGGGATGTAGTTCGTGATCAGCGCGAGCACGCCCCACAGCACCGGCAGCGGCACGCCGAGGATCGACAAGGCCACCGTGTCCAGCACCGCGCAGATCAGGCCGAAGACCGTGGAGACGATGAGGTAGCGCCGTGTCTTCTCGGCGAACATGGCCAGCGCGGTCACCAACTGGCGCCGTTGGCCCTTGCCCGCCTCGAGGATCCGCTGGGTCACGGGCGCGTCCAGGCACATCGCGAGGAGCAGGACCACGATCAGGAACAGGCTGGACAGCACGCCGAGCAGGCTCGACAGCAGGCTCTGCGCGAGTTCGACGACCTTGCCCACGTCGACGGTCTGGATCGCTTTGTTGATCTCCGCATTGGTGACGCCGTGGGCGGCTGCGAAGCTCAGGGCGTCGGCCAGCAGCTTCTGGAACTGGGTGGCGTACGTCGGGAGCAGCGCGGCGAGCTGCGTGACCGAGAACGTCAGCACCGCCACCATGCCGAGCAGGACGAGCACCACGATCAGGAACGGCACGATGACCTGGGTCCAGCCGGGCGCGCCGTGCCGGGCCAGCCAGCCGCGCACCGGAGCGACGGCGATGACCAGCACGAGCGCCAGCACGACCGGGCCGACGATGGACGCGACCTCGCGCACCCCGAACAGGGTGACCACCGCGCCGGCCATGCCCAGCAGGACGATGAGCGCTCGAGGAATGGGTTGATCGCTCACGCCGTGTACCTACCCGTGGCCGGGAGGAAACACCGATGGAGGAAGGCGGTTCCGTTGATTTGACGGTTCGGAGAGGGCTGCATAGAGTTCACCAGTCCCACGAGGACGGCGGTGATCGTCGGCCTCGCTCGGGGGCCACCTCCTAGCTTGATCGCCATCCGGCGGACCACTGTGCCCTGCACCGTGCCTCTGGACAGCGGCTTTGACATCGGTCAGATGTTGGAGTAGGTTTGGAGAGTTGCCCCGGAGACGGGGTGCGGTCGGAATTCCGAAAGCGCCGAATTTGACAGAGAATACGGTCGCTGAAAGAATAAAGACACAACGAAAACGAAGCGAAAAGCGCCTCTCGCAGTATCGGGGAGTACGCGTCCGTTTCTTGAGAACTCAACAGTGTGTTAAAAGCCAGTGCATGAATACATGCATGACCCCGTCGC
>NZ_JBFAIA010000245.1:0-9927 GCF_040654455.1 Nonomuraea sp. NPDC050691 | reverse complement strand
GGCCACGACGGCCAGGGCCGCGAGCAGGAGCAGCGCGGCCGGCGGGTAGGCGACGTGCGGGGTCAGCGGCACGGTCGCGCCGTTGACGGCCCAGGTCACCTGGACCGCCGCGGACAGGACGCCCCATGCCACGGCGGCGCGGGCCGCCCATGCCGGGCCGGGGGCGGAAGGCTGGGCTGGGGACGTCACGGGAACTCCTCGGGGACCTGTGCGGCGGGGACGGCGCCCACGATCGCAGCCGGCCGTCCCACGCTCCTCGCCCCGCGAGGGGAGCCCGCTCCCCCGCCCGGGGGAGATCACGGCGCCGGGAGAGGTGTCCCGGGTGGGCGGGCTAAGCGCCCGGCGTCTGCTTGCCGGCGGGCATGCGCGCCGCGAGCCCGTCGAACAGCAGGTCCAGCCCGTACCGGAAGCGGGCCTCGCCGCCGTCCGCGACCAGCGCCTGCGCGTGCCCGCTCAGGTGCGGGAACCGGTCGGGAGGCAGCGATCCGAAGTACTCCTCGATCTGTGAGACGTAGGTGCGGAAGTACTCGGCGAGGTTGGCGTTGCCCAGCGCCTTCATGCGCGGGTAGTGCAGTGACCCCTCGAAGGCGTCCGCGCAGACGTAGAGCACGATCCGGTCGAAGGCGAGCGAGGCGTCGCGTGGCGGCATGCCTGCGTCGATGAGGAGGCCGAACATGAACTCGGCCAGCCGGACCGCGTTCGGCCCGGTGGGGATGCTGGCGAGCGCCGCCCGGGCGACGTCGGCGTGGCCGACGATGACGCGGTGCAGCTCCAGCGCGCACTGGCGCAGCACCGTCAGCCATCGGGCGGGGTCGTAGTCCGGGAGCCTGACCTCGCCGAGCACCCGGTCGTAGATCAGCTCCAGGAGCTCCTCCTTGGCCGCGACGTGTGCGTACAACGAGGCCGGGCCGGTGCCGAGCTCCTGCGCGACCCGCCGCATGCTGAGCCCGTCGAGCCCCTCGGCGTCGAGGATCCGCAGCCCGGTCTCCACGATGAGGTCCCGGCTGAGCTGGGGTTTCGGCTGCGGCTGCCTGCGCGCCTTGCGCCAGGGCGGCTGGGGGACGTCCGGGAGGCCATCGTCGCTGTTCGCGCTTCGCATACGAACACTGTACTTGACACGAACAGCGTTCCGTCTTAGAACAGTGTTCGTTGACGAACGGCGTTCGTAGATCCGAACGTTGTTATCGAAGGAGACCCCCATGACCGCCATATCCGCACCCGCACCCCTCGCGGGGCTCCAGCCACACCGCTGGCGCTGGCCCGCCCTCGGCGTCATCCTGGCCGCCGAGGTCATGGACATGCTCGACGCCCTCATCACCACCATCGCGGCGCCGACCATCCGCCAGGACCTGGGCGGCGGCGAGGAGAGCCTGGTGCAGTGGCTCGGCGCCGGCTACACCCTCGCCATGGCCGTCGGCCTCATCACCGGCGGCCGCCTCGGCGACCTGCTGGGCCGCAAGCGGATGTTCCTGATCGGCGCGGCCGGGTTCACGCTCATGTCGCTGCTCTGCGGCCTGTCCGCCGGCCCCGAACTGCTCATCGCCGGCCGGGCCCTGCAAGGGCTGTTCGGTGCGGTCATGCTCCCGCAGGGACTCGGCATGATCAAGGAGATGTTCCCGCCGGAGGAGATGGGCAAGGCGTTCGGCGCGTTCGGCCCCGTCATGACGATCTCGTCGGTCGGCGGCCCGATCCTCGGCGGGTGGCTGGTCGACGCCGACCTGTTCGGCGCGGGCTGGCGGATGATCTTTCTGATCAACCTCCCGCTCGGGCTGGCCGCGGTGCTGGCCGGGATCAAGTTCCTGCCGGAGATCCGGCTCTCCGACTCCACCAGGCTGGACCTCGTCGGCGTGCTGCTCGTGTCCGCGGCCGGGTTCCTGCTCATCTACCCGCTCATCCAGGGCCCCGAGCTCGACTGGCCGGCCTGGACGTTCGCCTCGATCGCGGCCTCCCTCGTGACCTTCGCCGTCTTCGCCGCCCACGAGTCACGCCGGGCCAGGAGCGGCAAGGACCCGCTGGTCACGCCGAGCCTGTTCCGCAAGCGGGCCTTCACCGGCGGGCTGGTCGCGGGGCTCGCGTTCTTCTCCGGCCTGATCGGCTTCAGCCTCGTCCTCACGCTCTTCACCCAGGTGGGCCTCCACTACAGCCCGCTCAAGGCCGGGCTCACGGCCCTGCCGCAGGCGCTCGGCGCCGTGGCCGGCTTCGGCGTGGCCATGTCGGGCCTGCAGGAGAAGCTGGGCCGCGGCCTGCTCCAGATCGGCGCCGTGGTCATGGCCGCCGGCGCCGCCGTGTTCGGGGTGACCGTCCACCTCACCGGCCTGGACGTCTCCCCGTGGCAGCTCGCCCCCGGCCTCGCGATCGCCGGCGTCGGGATGGGCATGATCATGGCGCCGTTCTTCGACATCGTGCTGGCCGGAGTCGACCACCACGAGTCCGGCTCCGCCTCGGGCACGCTGACGGCCGTGCAGCAGCTCGGGGCCGCGCTCGGCACCGCCGTCCTCGGGACGCTCTTCTTCCACCTGCTCAAGGCCCGGTGGAGCTTCGGCTCGGCGATGCAGGCCACCGTGTGGGTCGAGGTCGGGCTGCTCGGGCTCACGCTCGCGCTGTCGTTCCTGCTCCCGCTGCGCGCCCGCCCCGACCAGCCGGCCCACTGACGCCGGCGTCAGGACGTGTGGCTCTCCACCCAGTGGCCCAGGTCGCGCCGCTCGATCGCGGCCGCCATCAGCTCGGGGAACGCGTCGGGCGTGCACGCGAAGGCGGGCACGCCCAGGGCCGCGAGCGCGGCGGCGTTGTCGTGGTCGTACGACGGCGCCCCCTCGTCGGACAGGGCCAGCAACACCACCACCTGCACGCCCGCCTGGGTCATCGCGGCGACCCGGCGCAGCGTCTCCTCCCGCGCCCCGCCCTCGTACAGGTCGCTGACCAGCACGAAGATCGAGTCCGCCGGCCGGGTGATGAGCCCCTGCGCGTACGCGACGGCCCGGTTGATGTCGGTGCCGCCGCCGAGCTGCGTGCCGAACAGCACCTCCACCGGATCGTCCAGCCGGTCGGTGAGGTCCACCACGGCCGTGTCGAACACCACCATCGACGTCCGCAGCGACCGCAGGGACGCCAGCACCGCGCCGAACACCTCCGCGTACACCACCGAGGCCGCCATCGACCCGCTCTGGTCGACGCACAGCACCACCTCGCGCCGCACCGCCCGCTGCCTGCGGGCATGCCCGACCAGCCGCGACGGCACGACCGTGCGGTGCTCGGGCAGGTAGTGCGAGAGGTTCGCCCGGATCGTCCGGTCCCAGTCGATGTCGGCCGCCCGGCGCGGCCGGTGGGTGCGGGCGGAGCGGTCGAGCGCCCCGGTGACGGCCGCCCTGGTCTTCTGGGCGAGCCGCCGTTCGAGCTCCGTCACCACCTTCCGCACCACGGCGCGGGCCGACTCGCGGGCCCGGTCGGGCATGACGCGGTTGAGCGCGAGCAGCGTGCCCACCAGGTGGACGTCGGGCTCGACGGCCTCCAGCATCTCGGGTTCGAGGAGCAGCCGGGTGAGGTCCAGCCGTTCGATGGCGTCCTTCTGCATCACCTGGACGACCGTGGACGGGAAGTACGTCCTGATGTCGCCCAGCCAGCGGGCCACGCGCGGCGCGGAGGCGCCGAGCCCGCCGTCGCGCTCGTAGACGGCGGACAGGGCGCCGTCCATCGCGGCGTCGGACCCGTGCAGCGCCACGCCGGTGCCGTCGGCCTCCCCGCCTCCCAGGACCATCCGCCACCTGCGCAGCCGCTCCTCCATGCCCTCACTCACATCCGCCCCCGTGATGTCCGCCTGACCTCGCACCGGATCGACCGTCCCCGCTCCCGCACCTTCGCCGCCGGAACGCCCCGGGTCCCCACGTCCTCACTCATGTCCGTTCCCGGTGGCGGCGCCGATGATGGCCAGCACGGTGGCGACCGCGGGGGCCGCGCGACGCTCGTCCACGTCCCGCTCCGGCCGCCGCTCGTGCCGCCCCGCGGACCGCACCCGCTCGCCGATCGCCCGCCTCTCCGGTACGGCGAAGCCGCCGAACGTGCGGCGCAGCAACGGCAGCACCTCGGTGAACTGGTCGCCGGACAACCCGGTCAGCCACCCGTCCACGAGCTCGAGCAGCCGGGCGTCGTGCACCAGCAGCAGCCCGCCACCCGCCAGGAACCCCTCCACCCACGCCGCCGCCCTGGCCGGCGCCTGCCCGCGGGACATCGCCCGGGACATGCGCCCGGCCGCGTCGTCCAGTTCGCCGGCGTCGAGCAGGATGCGGGTGAGCCGCCCCTCGATCAGCCCGTGCAGACCGGGCCGCTCGCTCACGGTTCGCAACGTGCGCAACCACCGCGCCCGCACGCTCCCGGGCGCGGCCTCGCCCTCCGCCCCAGTCCCCGTCCCGCTCCTGGCGGCGCCCGGGGTCTCACCGCCCGGGGTCTCACCGTCTGGGGGCTTGCCGTCCAAGGTCTCGCCGCCCGAGGTCTCACCGTCCGGGGTCTCCGCCGCGGGATCTCGTTCCTCAGGGGACGGGGATGAGGACGGGAACGGCTCGCGCGCGGGCGGCGCGTCGAGGAGGGCGACCACCGCGTGGACCGCGTCGATGTGGCCGAGCAGGGTGGCCGCCGCCTCGTCGTCCAGCCCCGTCACCGCCGCCGGCAGCCCGACGCGGATCCGGTCCAGCATCGACCGGACGATGACCGCCAGCCCCTCGGCGGGGGTGCCCCGCACGTCGCCGTAGCGCTGCGCGCGGGCCATCGCGGGGAGGGCGGACATGAGGCGGGTGACGTCGGTGTCGAGGGCGGCCCTGGCGGACAGGGCGGCCAGCACCTCCGGCAACGCGTCCGGCAGGTCGGCCAGCAGGCACTTCTCGACCAGATCCGCCAGCTCGGCCAGCGAGACCACCGCCCCGGAGCCACGCCCCGCCCCCGGCGGCACTCCCCCGCCGGAACCCCGGCCCGAGCCCGGCGAGGCACCCCCGCCAGGACCCCGGCCCGTCCCCGGCGCGGCACCCCGGCCTGAGCCCGCGCCGTCGGACGGTGTGCCCTCGCCCGCGGCCAGGTCGCGGGCGCGCTGGGTGGCGGCCTCCACGACCGTGACGCCGAGCGCCGCGCCCTCGATGAGCGTGACGTCGAACTCGGGCCGCCACCGCAGCCTCCACGTCTCCTTGAACGTGCCCTTGCCGCGCGACTCCCCCGGCGCGCCCCAGCCGACGCCGAGCAGCCGCAACCGGTGCAGCAGGTGGCTGCGTTCGAGGTCGAGCGGTTTGCGCAGGTCGAGGGTCACGTCGCGGTCGAGCGCCTCGGGCTTGAGCCGCAACCGCCGCTGCTGGTCGCGCAGGTCGCGCTGGAGCGGCACCATGGGCGTGCGGTCGGTGACGTGGCCCAGGCGGTCGCCCACGACCATCCGCCGCTGGATGAGCTCGACCGCCAGCTCGTCGCCCTCGCACAGCACCGCCCGGACCGCCTCGGTGACCTCGCCCAGCCCGGCGAGGGGACGGCCGCGCAGCGTGGCGAGACCGTGAGCGAGCCGCGCCGCCTCGATCACGTGCGCGGACGACACCGCGAGCCCCTCGTCGCGGAGCACGGCCGCCGCCGCGGCCAGCCACCGCTCGACGGGCCGGTCGGAGACGGCGAACAGGTGGTCGTACCAGCCCGGCGACGTGACCCCCGCGCCGTACCCGCTCCACCAGGCCAGCCGCCCGTACGTCCACGGCACCCAGGTCAGCTCGGCCTTCACCTTGGGCAGGCCGCGCAGCAGCGCGTCGTCGGCCCGGGCCGGGGGCAGCGGCCCGGTCAGGGCGGGGACGTGCCAGGCGCCGCAGACCACCACGATCCGCTGGTGCCCCTGCTTGCGGGCCGTGCGCAGGGTCTTGCGCATGTACGCCTCGCGCCTGGCCTCCCGGGCGTCGGGCACGTAGCCCTGGCGCACGGCGGCCATCGCCTCGGCGATCACCTCGAACGGGGTGTCGCCACGGTGCTCGACGACGTCCTCCCACCAGCGTTCGGGGTCGTCGTAGCCGGCGGCGGAGGCGAGGGCGGCGATGGGATCCACCCGCACCTCCAGGGGCGCCACCTCGTGACCGCCGTCAGCACCGCCGCCACGACCACGGTCGTGATCGCTGTCTCGCGGGCCCGGAGCCGGGTCCGCGAGGGTGTGGGCGGCGGGCAGGTCGCAGAAGCGCACGGGTACGCCGTGCTCCGCCGCGTACACGATGGCCTGCCACTCGGGTGAGAACCGGGCGAACGGCCAGAACGCCGCGCTCGACGGCGTCCCCGGGACGTGCGCCAGCAACGCCACCGGCGGCTCCAGTTCGGGGGCGAGGGCCACGAGCGGGTCGGCCTCCGGCGGCCCTTCGACGAGGATCACGTCGGGCCGCAACCGCCGCAGCTCCTCTCGTACGGCCCGCGCCGACCCGGGCCCGTGGTGGCGCACCCCCAGGACCGAGACAGTCATCGCATCTCCTCACAGGCGCAGCGTCGTGGGCGTGGCCCCACCGATCGGAGCTCGCCGGGAGACGCCGAGAGCGGACGTCCACCGGCAGACCTCCCCGATGAGACCCGAGGGGACATGTCAGGAGATGTCGCGGCAGGCGCGGTAGAAGTCCTGCCAGCCCGGCCGCTCGCGGACGACCGTCTCCAGGTACTCCCGCCACACCACCCGGTCCGACACCGGCTCCTGGACCACGGCCCCGACGATGCCCGCCGCCACGTCGGCCGGCCGCAGCACCCCGTCGCCGAAGTGGGTGGCCAGGGCGATGCCGCTGGTGAGCACCGAGATGGCCTCGGCCGTGGACAGCGTGCCGCTGGGCGACTTCACCCGGGTGCGGCCGTCCTCGGTGGCCCCCGCGCGCAGCTCCCTGAACACCGTCACCACGCGCCGGATCTCCTCCAGTCCCGTGCCCGTGCCCGGCAGCTCCAGCGACCGGCCGAGCTGGTCGACGCGCCGCGCGACGATGTCGACCTCCTCCTCGGCCGTCGCCGGCACGGGCAGCACGACGGTGTTGAAGCGGCGGCGCAACGCGCTGGACAGGTCGTTGACGCCCTTGTCACGGTCGTTGGCCGTGGCGATCAGGTTGAACCCGCGCCGCGCCTGCACCTCGTGGCCCAGCTCGGGGATCGGCAGCGTCTTCTCCGACAGCACGGTGATCAGGGCGTCCTGCACGTCGGACGGCATGCGGGTGAGCTCCTCGACGCGGGCCACGCGGCCCTCGGCCATGGCCCGCATCACCGGGGACGGGGTCAGCGCCTCGATCGACGGGCCCTCGGCCAGCAGCCGCGCGTAGTTCCAGCCGTACCGTACGGCCTCCTCGGGGGTGCCGGCGGTGCCCTGCACGAGGAGCGTCGAGTCGCCGCTGATCGCGGCGGCCAGGTGCTCCGACAGCCAGGTCTTGGCCGTGCCCGGCACGCCGAGCAGCAGGAGCGCGCGGTCGGTGGCGAGCGTGGCGACGGCCACCTCGACCACGCGGCGGGCGCCCACGTACTTGGGCGTGATGCGGTCGCCGTCGCCGAGGATGTAGGTGGTGACCGCCCACGGCGACAGCTTCCAGCCGGGCGGGCGGGGCCGGTCGTCCTCCTTGGCGAGCAGGTGCAGCTCCTCGGCGTACTGGTCCTCCGCGTGGGGACGCAGCACACCCGTGTCGCCGGCGTCGCTCCCCGGGCGGGGACTGCTCACCGGGCTGAGGTCGTTCACGAGAGCTCCTCCATCATGTCGGCGCGGAACCGCAGCAGGGCGGCCACCTGCTGCACCGCCGGCTCGGTCGAGTAACGGGCGGCCAGCTCGCCCAGCGCCGGGGCGACGCGCTCGCCGGCCAGCTTGACCAGCTCGCCGAGGTTCCAGGGCTGGCTGCCGGCCACCTTGACGATCTTGGCGAGGACGGCCGTGGCCAGTTCCTCGCGCCACTGCGGTGACACGCCGCCCAACACCATGATCAGTTGACTGTCGAGGTCGTGCTCGCGCACGAACGCCGCCGCGAGCACCTGCTGCTCCCCCGGCGGCAGCACGGTCAGGAGGTCGGCGATCGGGTCCCAGGCGAACATCGCCCGCGCCCACTCCGGATCGCGCTGCAACAGGGCCGCCCGCACCCAGGCGGTCTTCACCTCGGCGTCCCAGTCGGGGATGCGCAGCGCCAGCAGCGGCGCCGGGTCGGCGCCCCAGATCTCCAGCGGGGCGCGGGCGATGACCTGCTGGAGCCACCAGGCCCGCTCGCCTATGCCTCGGGGCGGCTTGGCCTTGACGCCGTCGCGCTCCATCGCCCGGTCGCACTCCTTGGGCGGCTCCACCTGGATCACGTCCGCGGCGACGGTGAAGCAGGCGCGGGCCCGCTCGGCCATCCGCCGGGACAGGGCGGAGCCGGGCAGCCGGGCCAGAAGGTTGGCGGCCTGCTGGCGGACCTCACGGCGGCGGTCGTCCAGGGCGTTCTCCAGGAACGGCTCGTCGGCGGCGGACAGCCCGTCGGCCAGCACCGTCACGAACTCCGCCCGGTCGTCCGGCGTCTCGCTCTCCCAGGTGCTCTCCAGCAGCAGCCGCGCCGCCCCGGGATCGCCGGCCCTGAGCCGCCGCAGGTAGGCGCGGCGGTCGGCGGGGCTGCCCAGCTCCCACGTCTCACCGGTCGGCTCCTCCAGGAGGTACGCCCAGGAGGGGTTGAGCCCGGCCAGCCACCGGCCGCGCCGCCCGGCGAGCACGCCGAGGTGGGCGCGGATGGAGTGGTCGCGGCGGCCGCGGTCGAGCAGCTCGGGCAGCACGTACGGGGGGACCCGGCGGCCGGTCGCCGCCGCGGCGGCCAGCCACTCGGGCAGCAGCCGCTCGTACTCGCCGCCGAGGACCCGCGTCAGCCTCTCGGCGGCCCGGCGGCCGACGGCCTCCTGCTCCTCCCCCGTCACGCTCCCGCCCTCCTCCGGCGGCGGGGGCGTGGCGAGGCGGCGGCCGGCACGGCGGCGGGCGACCTCCACGGCCGCGTCGGCCAGCAGGTCTCCGTGGTACGGCCGGCGGCCCGTGCCGACCAGGGCCGTGGAGGCCAGATCGTCCCAGTTCACAGGATCACCACCGTCCCGTCGTCGGCCCAGGTGGTCAGGGGGCGCAGGCCGTGGGGCGTCCACTCGGCGGCGACAGTGACGGGCCGGCCGCCGGAGACGGCGATCAGCCGCCACGGGTCGTACGCGCTCCGGTGCAGCGGGAACCCCCCGAGACCGGTGCGCCCGGGGACGACGCCGGTCAGCACGAGGGGCCAGGAGTCGGTCCACGGGTCGGCCGCGAGCGCGGCGGCCACCTCGTCCATCGCCTCCTCCGGTGTCACCCCCGGCGGCTCGCCCACCGGTGACGCGAGGGTGGTCGTGGTGACCGGCAGGGCGCGGAGAGGGGCCGCGCCCGGGTAGAAGGCCAGGTCGGCGTCCACGGTGGCGCCCGTGACGAACGACGCGTCGAGGGCCTGGCCCTGCGGGGCGAACGAGAGCACCAGCGCGGGCCGTCCCGTGTCGCGCCCCCGGAGCCACACCCGGCGGGAGGTCAGCCGGTCCTGCAGCTCGTCGCGCCGCCCCAGCACGTCCCACCGGTCGCGTACGGCGGGGCCGGCCAGCACCTCCTCGCGCGTGACCGGGAAGCCGACCCGCGACAGCACCGTCTGCGCCAGCGGCGCGGGCAGGTGGGCGCGGCGGCGGTAGGCCACCGCCAGCAGGTCGATCAGGGCGTACTCCTCCAGCAGCCGCTCCGGCCAGTCGTCGGCCGCCCGCGCCTCGCGCAGGCGGGACACCGTGCTCGCGATGCCGGGGGCCTGGGCGTCGACGAGCCGCTTGGCCAGGTCGTCCCAGGCGCCGTCGCCGGCCGCGGCCAGCCCCTGGCGGATCTGGTCGGCCAGCCAGCGCTCCAGCTCGGCCAGCCCGGCGGCGACGCGCGCGTGCCGGGCCGACTCCGTCGCCGCGCTCCGCGCG
>NZ_JBFAIA010000244.1:0-10053 GCF_040654455.1 Nonomuraea sp. NPDC050691 | reverse complement strand
GACCCAGGCGGCCGGCACGTCGTCCGGTGAACGGAGGACGAGCTGGGCGATCGAGCCGGCGCCCCACGCCGGTTTCAGGAGGACCGGCGGGGTCACCCCGGCCTCCACGAGCGCCGCGACGAAGCGCGCCGAGTCGGCGTGGCCGTGCCGCCACATGAGCCCGGTCAGCACCAGCTCGCCGCCCGACAGATAGCGCCCGGGGTCCGGCAGGTCGGTGATGTGGACGCCGCGGAACGCGGTGTCCGGGTCGCCGGTGAGCAGCCCGAGCCGCAGCCTCTCCACCGCCAGCAGCTCACTGATGCGCACTTGGAGGAATATACAAGTCCGCAGGTCGAGTGCGGACCCGGATTTCACTCGCCGCGCATTGGAGGGCCGCCACGGCGGTGCTCTACTCGAAGGATGACCGAGACCAGCACCGGGACCCGCGCCGCGGTGTGGGGCGTCGGCGCGAGCGCCCCGCGTCCCGACGCGACGCTCAAGGTGACGGGCGAGTTCGCCTACGCCTCCGACCTGTGGCTCGACGGCATGGTGTGGGGGGTGACGCTGCGCAGCCCGCACCCGTCGGCGTGGATCCGCTCGATCGACCTCGGTCCCGCCCTCGCGATGCCGGGGGTGCTCGCCGCGCTCACCCACGAGGACGTGCCCGGCGAGAAGTTCTACGGCCTCGACGTCAAGGACCAGCCGGTGCTGGCCGTCGACGAGGTGCGCTACCAGGGCGAGCCGGTGGCGCTGGTGGCCGCCGACCATCCGGAGACGGCGCGGCGGGCCGCGGCGGCGATCGTCGTGGACTACGAGGTGCGGCCGGCGGTTACGGACCCGCGCGAGTCGCGTGACGTCGTGCGCCACCAGCCGGTACGGCTGGGCGACACCTTCGAGGCGGAGGTCGTGGTCACCGGCGAGTACGAGGTGGGCATGCAGGACCAGGCGTTCCTGGGCCCGGAGTCGGGGCTCGCGGTGCCGGCCGAGGACGGCGGCGTCGACCTGTACATCGCCACCCAGTGGCTGCACGTGGACCGCGACCAGCTCGCGCCCTGCCTCGGCCTGCCGCCGGAGAAGGTGCGGCTGACGCTGTCGGGCGTGGGCGGCGCGTTCGGGGCCCGCGAGGACCTGTCCATGCAGGTCCACGCCTGCATGCTGGCGCTGCGGCTGGACCGGCCGGTCAAGATCGTGTACGGGCGGGAGGAGTCGTTCTTCGGCCACGTCCACCGGCACCCCGCCCGCATGCGCTACGAGCACGGCGCCACCCGCGACGGCCGTCTCGTCTACGTCAAGGCCGACATCCTGCTCGACGGCGGCGCCTACTGCTCCTCCTCCCCCGCCGTCGTGGGCAACGCCGCCTCGCTCGGCGTCGGGCCGTACGAGGTGCCGAACGTGCGGGTGGACGCGACCGGCGTCTACACCAACAACCCGCCGTGCGGGGCGATGCGCGGGTTCGGCGCCGTGCAGGCGTGTTACGCGTACGAGTCGCAGATGGACCGGCTGGCCGAGGCGTGCGGGCTGTCGCCGGTGGAGATCCGGGTGCGCAACGCGGTCTCCCAGGGCTCGTCGCTCATCACCGGGCAGGTGATCGACTCACCGGCGCCGCTGGCCGCGATGCTGCGCGAGCTCGAAGCGATACCGATGCCCGTGGAGCGTTCCGGCTCCGACCTGCGGGGGCTGCCGGGCGGAGTGTCCCAGACCACGCACGGCGAGTCGGTACGGCGGGGCGTCGGCTACGGCGTCGGCATCAAGAACATCTGCTTCTCCGAGGGCTTCGACGACTACTCGACGGCCCGGGTGCGGGCCGAGCTGGTCGCCGGTGAGCCGCACGTGACCGTGCACACCGCGGCGGCCGAGGTCGGCCAGGGGCTGGTGACGATCCAGGCGCAGATCGCGCGCACCGAGCTCGGCGTCGAGCACGTGACGGTGGCGACGGCCGACACCACGGTCGGCTCGGCCGGGTCGTCCTCGGCATCGCGCCAGTCGTACGTGACCGGCGGCGCGGTCAAGGCCGCGTGCGAGGCCGTACGGGCCCGCTTCGAGGGGCTGCCCGCGCGGGAGGCGCTGGAGAAGTTCGGGCCCGTCGAGGAGACGCGCGAGTACCGGCACCGCCCGACGTACCCGATGCACCCGGAGACCGGGCAGGGCGACTCGCACACGCAGCTCGCGCTGTGCGTCCACCGGGCCGTGGTGGACGTGGACGTGGAGCTGGGCCTGGTCAGGGTGGTGGAGCTGGCGGCCGTGCAGGACGTGGGCCGGATCCTCAACCCCGCGGCGCTGGAGGGGCAGATCCACGGCGGCTCGGCGCAGGGGCTGGGGCTGGCGCTGATGGAGGAGATCCAGGTGCGCGACGGCCGGGTGCTGAACCCGTCGTTCACCGACTACCTGATCCCCACGATCCTCGACATGCCGCCCATGCGGCTGCGGATCCTGGAGAACCCGGACCCGGCGGCGCCGTACGGGCTGCGCGGCGCGGGCGAGCCGCCGACGCTGTCGTCCACGCCGGCCATCGCGGCGGCGGTGCGGGCGGCGACGGGACGCGAGTTGACGCGTGTTCCCATCAGACCCGAAGATATCGCCTTGTTCTGGGACCGGTCCGACGACGCGGTCCGCTGAAGGGCCCGGACCTGCGGCGAGATCATTCGCGGCGCCCCGTCCGGGCCGGCGACGGGGAGGAATCCGATGGCTGACGCGCGCGAGGCCGCCAAGGCGGAGTTCGAGCGGTTCGACACCGACGGCGACGGTCTGCTGACCGCGGCCGAGATCCGGCAGGTCAACCAGGCGCTGGGTGGCCAGGGCGTCACCGACGAGGAGGTCGAGGCGTTCATCGCGGCGGCCGACAGCGACGGCGACGGCCGGATCGGGCTGGAGGAGTTCGTCGCCCTGCTGGGCGGCGGCCGCCACGAGAAGGCATGATCGCCTCTCTCGCCGGGTAGGGCATCCGCAGTCCCCCTGACCGCGAGGGGGGATGTCCGTGCTGGACAGGGTGTTCGAGCTGAAGGCGCGGGAGACGACCGTCGCCCGCGAGGTGCGCGGCGGGATCACGACCTTCATGGCGATGGCCTACATCGTCCTGCTCAACCCCATCATCCTGGCCGGCGCCCAGGACGTGACCGGCGCGCGGCTCACGATCGCGCAGCTCACCACCGCCACCGCGCTGGCGGCGGCGGTCAGCACGCTGCTGATGGCGTTCGTGGGCAACGCGCCGTTCGGGCTGGCGGCCGGTCTCGGGCTGAACGCGGTCGTGGCCTACCAGGCCGCCCCGTACATGACCTGGGCGCAGGCGATGGGGCTGGTCGTGCTCGAAGGCGTGGTCATCATCGTGCTGGCCGTCACGGGTCTGCGCACGATCATCATGAACGCCATCCCGCTCGCGCTCAAGCACGCGATCAGCGTGGGGATCGGCATGTTCATCGCGCTGATCGGGCTGGTCGACGCGGGGTTCGTGGCCAAGGGGTCGGGGACGCCGGTGCAGCTCGGCTCGACCGGCCACCTGGCGGGCTGGCCGGTCACGCTGTTCTCCTTCGGACTGCTGCTGATGATCGTCCTGTACGTCCGGCGGCTGCCGGGCGCGATCCTCATCAGCATCATCGTCACCGCGATCCTGGCGGTGATCGTGAACGCGGTGGCCCGCGTGGACCCGCGCTCGTGGGGCGTGGTGCAGCCGCGGGTGCCCGAGCGGCTGATCGCGCTGCCCGACTTCGGGCTGGTGGGCCAGGTCGACGTGTTCGGCGGGTTCGTCCGGGCGGGGGTGCTGACGGCCTCCGTGGTGCTGTTCACGCTGGTGCTGTCCGGGTTCTTCGACGCGATGGGCACGATCATCGGCGTCGCCGACGAGGCCGGGCTGGTGGACGAGCAGGGCCGCGTGCCGCGGCTCGGGCGGATCCTCACGGTCGACGGGGTCGCCGGCGTGATCGGCGGGGCGACCAGTTCGTCGGCCAACACGGTGTTCGTCGAGTCGGCGGCCGGTGTGGGCGACGGCGCGCGGACCGGCCTGGCCGCCGTCGTGACCGGGGCGCTGATGGGGTTCACGCTGCTGTTCACGCCGCTCGCCGGGGTGGTGCCCGCCGCGGCCGCGGCCCCGGCGCTGGTGCTGGTCGGCGCGCTGATGATGACGCAGAGCCGGAACGTGCCGTGGGACGACCTGGAGATGGCCATCCCGGCGTTCCTCACGATCGCGCTGATGCCGTTCACGTACTCGATCACGAATGGGGTGGGCGCGGGCGTGGTCTCGTACACGCTGATCAAGGCCGCGCGGGGGAAGTTCGGCGAGATCCCGTGGCTGCTGTGGGTGGTGTCGGCGATCTTCCTGGCGTACTACGCGATCGACGCCCTGGAGGGGTGGGCCGCCTAGCGGATGTCGGCGGGGTTGCAGGCCACGCCGTTGCCGTCCACGTCGGTGTACCAGGTGTACTCCTCGTGGACGCCCCTGGTGTAGGGGCCGAAGCCGGCGGCCACGGCCTCCTTGCAGCTCGCGTACTTGTGGTCGGGGGTGCGCCGCCCGCCTGTCGTGGTGTTCGTGCCGCCGGGGGTGCCGCCGGTGGTGGTCGCGGGGTTGGTGGCGGGGTTCGTCGCGAACGGGTCGGTGACGCCGGTGCCCGGGGTGCTCTGGGTGCCCGGGTTCGTGGCGCCCGGGGTCGTGGCGCCGGGGTTCGTGGCGCCGGGGTTTGTGGCGCCGGGGTTTGTGGCGCCGGGTGACGGCTGGCCCGCTCCTGGCTGGTCCGTGCCGGGCCCGCCGGTGCCCGCGGGGTTGGGCTGGCCGGTCGCGGGCGGGCTGCCGAGCAGGCGGGCGACCAGGGCCTCGGCCTCCTGCTTGGTGAAGCCCGCGATGCTCAGGCTGTCGCCGTCCATGGTCTCCGTGACGATGGGCGCCGCCACCACGGTGCGGGGCACCAGCACGACGGCGATCTGCCGCTGGTTGGGCACCATCTCGTCGATGAGCGCCACCACCTTGTCCTTGAACTTCGGCGCGATCGCCAGGCGTACCGAGTAGGTGCCGTTCTTCTCGCGCACCGGCTCGATCCGCTGCACGGAGTCGACCGTGACGCCGTCCTCCAGCAGGTAGCAGGTGGTCTGCCGGTCGTCGAGCGCGGCCTCGGCGCCGGGGCACGGCGCCGGCTTCTGCTCCCGGATGGGGGCGAAGTGGAGGGGCGTGGGCAGCCGCTGGGGCGGGGCGCCGCCGAGTAACGGCGTGTCGGGGCTGCGCGTCATGAGGACGGCGACGGTGCCGAGCACGCCCGCGATCACCACGACCAGGACGAGCGAGACGATCAACACGATGGTGGTGAGCCGGCTGGCCTGCGGCTCCTCCGGGACCGCTGGTGGCGGTTCCTCCGGCTTGTCCATCCTTGGCGACCCCATCCCTGACGTACGGGCTGCCGGTGAGCTTAGCGAGGAGGAGCGGCACCCAGGTAATCAGACGCAGATTCCCTGGTCCGTCCTGGGATAAGGCGGGTTTTCGAGGAATAAGGAGGGGATGGCGGCGATTCCGTCCGGCTGACGAAACGAGGGCAGGTCATGAAGGTCGGCGTTCCCCGCGAGGTCAAGGACAACGAGTACCGCGTCGCGCTCACCCCGGCGGGCGTCCACGAGCTGGTGCGCAACGGGCACCAGGTCTTCGTCGAGAAGGAGGCGGGCGTCGGCTCCTCCGTCCCGGACGTCTACTTCGAGTCGGCGGGGGCCGTGATCCTGAACACGGCGGACGAGGTGTGGGCCGAGGGCGACCTGGTGCTCAAGGTCAAGGAGCCGGTGGCCGAGGAGTACCACCGGATGCGCAAGGGGCAGATCCTGTTCACGTATCTGCACCTGGCGGCCTCCCGCCCCTGCACCACGGCGATGCTCGACTCCGGGGTCACCGGCGTCGCGTACGAGACCGTGCAGGCGGACAACGGCGCGCTGCCGCTGCTCGCGCCCATGTCGGAGGTGGCGGGCCGGCTCGCGCCGCAGGTGGGCGCCTATCACCTGATGCGCTCCGGCGGCGGGCGCGGCGCGCTCATGGGCGGCGTCTCCGGCGTGCGCGCGGCGAACGTCGTGGTCATCGGCGCCGGGGTGTCCGGCATGAACGCGGCGGCCATCGCCCTCGGCATGCAGGCCGAGGTCGTGCTGCTCGACCGCAACATCGACAAGCTGCGCCAGGCGGACCTCATCTACCAGGGCCACTGCCAGACGATCGCCTCCAACACGCTGGAGGTCGAGCGCGCGGTCCTGGAGGCGGACCTCGTCATCGGCGCCGTGCTGGTGCCGGGCGCGCGGGCGCCCAAGCTGGTGACCAACGATCTGGTCAGCCGCATGAAGCCCGGCTCGGTGCTGGTGGACGTCTCCATCGACCAGGGCGGCTGCTTCGAGGACTCCCGGCCGACGACGCACGCCGAGCCGACCTACCGGGTCCACGAGTCGGTGTTCTACTGCGTGGCCAACATGCCCGGCGCCGTGCCGCACACCTCGACGTACGCGCTGACGAACGTGACGCTGCCGTACGCGCTGGCGATCGCCGACCTGGGGTGGCGGCGCGCCATGCATCTGGACCCGGTGCTGGGGCGGGGGCTGAGCACCCACGAGGGTCACCTGGTGAGCCGCCCGGTGGCCGAGGCCCACGGCCTGGAGTGGACGCCCCCCGAGGACGTCCTCGGCCGCGCCGCCTAGCCCACGCGAGCGCCTGCCCCCCGGACGCGCCCGGCCCTCGGAGGCGTCCCGGCCGTCAGACGTGTTCCATGACGAAGAGCGCGCTGGTGTCCGGGGCGAGGGCGTCGAAGATGTGCGGCACGTCGCCGGGGTAGGTCACGTAGTCGCCCGGCCGCAGCTCGACCGGCTCCTCCGCAGGGCCCGCCAGCGCCCGTCCGGAGGCCAGGACGACGTGCTCGACCGTGCCGGGCGGGTGCGGCGCGGACAGGCGGGGCTCGCCGGGCCGGGCCGTGACCCGGTACAGGTCGCGGCGGGCGTTCGGCGGGCACGAGGCCAGCAGGGCGGCCGTGTAGCCGGCGACCTCCGAATGCGCGGCGGGCCCCTCCCCCGCCCGGAGGACCCGCGTGGCGGGCCGCGGCGGGTCGACGAGCCGGCTGAACGGCACACCCAGCGCGGTGGCCAGCGCCCAGAGCGTCTCGACGCCGGGGTTGCCGGCGCCGGACTCGATCTGGGAGAGGGTGGACTTGGCGACGCCGGCCCGCTTGGCCAGCTCGCTGAGGGACAGGCCGGCGCGCTCGCGCTCGCGGCGTAGCGAGGCGGCGATCACCGCGATCAGGCCGGGCTCACCGGCGGGGCGGCTGTCCAAGGCGTTCGCCCTCCTGGACGCTCGTTCGGTTTGACGAACAGCGCGATGCTGGTCCACTCTGACGATACAGCCGTTCGGCAGACCGAACACCGGAGGGAATCCCATGCCCCACCTCGGCATCCTCGCGCACAGCACGGAGGGCGCGGCGCTCTGCTTCCTGGACTACTGCCAGGAGGGCTTCCGCCGCACCGGCCGCAACGAGCATCCGGACGTGACGCTCGACTACATCGCCCTGGGCCGCAGCATGCCGGCCTGGGACTCCGGCGACCACGCGGCCGTGCGGCGCACCCTGGCCGTGAGCGTGGACCGGCTGGAGCGGGCCGGCGCCGCCTTCTTCGCCTGCCCGGACAACACCGCCCACCTCGCCCTCGAACACCCGGGCGCCGGCCTGGCGCTCCCCGGCCTGCACATCGCCGAGGTGGTCGCCGACCGGGCGGCGGCCGAGGGGCGGCGGCGCGTCGGCGTGCTCGGCACGCGCTACACCATGGACGGGCCCCTCTACCCGCGGGCGCTGGCCGCGCGGGGCATCGCCGCCGAGATCCCCGAACCCGCCGACCGCGAGACGGTCAACCGGATCATCTTCGAGGAACTCGTCAACGGCGCCTTCACGGACGCCTCCCGGGGAGAGTACGTCCGCGTCATCGAGCGGCTCGCCGCGCGCGGCTGCGACGCCGTCGCGCTGGTCTGCACGGAGATCCCGTTGCTCGTCACGCCGGAGGTCTCACCGCTGCCGACACTCGACTCGACCCGGCTGCTGGCGCGGGCCGCCTACGAGGTGGCCGTGGGCGAGCGGCCGCTGCCGACGTGGCGCGGCGGCCCGCTCACGGCCTGAGAACGGCTACTTGCTCTGGGTGGGGCTGGCCGTCGGGGCCAGGGTCTCCATCGGCTGCTGCTGGCCCTTCGGCTCCGGCGGCAGCGGCGCCTGGTCGGCCGTCGTGGTGATCGCGTCAGGACCGCCGCAGATGGCGCCCGGCTCGGGGGTGTCCTTGCCGTTCTGGAACTTCTTGATGAACGCCGGCAGCTTCGGGTCGTCCGGCTTGTCCAGCTTGAGCTGGTGGCCCCAGGAGGAGACCACGATCGGCGACGGCAGGTTGGGGTACGGGCTCATCAGCATGAAGTCCTGCTGGCCGGTGCTGGTGGCCACGGCGCGCAGCGCGTCCACCTGCTGCTTGGGCAGGTCCGGCCGGTAGGTGATCCACACGGCGCCGTGCTCCATCGAGTGGACGGCGTGCTCGTTGTGGATGGGCTTGGAGTAGATGTCGCACAGCTGCCAGTAGTTGTTGTGCTGGCCGCCGACGGGCGGGGTCTCCTTGTACGACACCGCGGGCCACACGTGCTGGCCCGCCTCGTAGGAGTAGTTGGAGACCGCGTCGAGCGAGGTCTCGCGGGCCTGCTTGACCAGGTAGAAGCCGACCACGCCGACCAGCAGCACGACGACGAGGCCACCCGCGCCCCACATCATGAACGCCGCGCGCCGCTCCTTGCGCTTCTGCTCGGCGCGCATCTTCTGCAGATGCTCGCGCCGCGCCTGCGCCTTCTCCTTCATCCGTCCTCCATCGGCGTGCCAACTCCGGGGTCACCCTATGCCCTGAAATCGTATGGGGAGAATAAGGCGGGTCTAAGCCGTCGATCACCGGCGAAGGCGGGGATCCGGTGCCCCGGGTGGGTACGCTGGACACGCCATGGACAACCCCGAATCTCCGGCAAGGCCCGATTTCCCGGAAGGGCCCGCATCTCCGGCAAGACCCGCCCGGTCCGCGAGCAGCGCGCTGCTCGCCGGCTGCGCCGTCCTGATCGTCGCCGCGGCGGCCCTCTTCCTCCTGTTCGGCCGGGGCGGCACGCCCGCCGACGCCTCCCCCGAGGCCGGGTTCGCCCGCGACATGGCCACCCACCACGCGCAGGCCGTCGACATGGCCTTCACGATCAGGGACGAGAGCCGGTCCCGGGAGATCCGCAACCTGGCCTACGACATCATCACCACCCAGTCCAACCAGCGCGGCATGTTCATCGGCTGGCTCCAGCAGTGGGGGCTCGACCAGGCCACCGACCTGCGGCCCATGGCCTGGATGAACGGCCACGGCCACGGCGGCGGCACCGCCGCGCAGCCCGGCGTGATGCCCGGGATGGCCACCCCCGAGGAGCTGGCGAAGCTCAAATCCCTCACCGGCACGCAGGCCGAGGTGCTGTTCCTCCAGCTCATGATCCGCCACCATGAGGGCGGCGTGCAGATGGCCGAGGGGCTGCTGCGGCTGTCCGACCGGGAGGAGGTCGCCGACATGGCCGAGAAGATCGTCAAGGGTCAGTCGGGCGAGATCAAGCTCATGACCGAGCTGCTCAAGGCCCGCGGCGCGCAGCCCCTTCCCACCATCCTCAAATGACCCTCCGCGCGGGCGGCCCGCTCCTGTCTCGGACGACACCGGGCACAGGCGGCCCGCGCCCGTCCCGGACGACCTCACGGGTGAGCGGCCGGCGGTGAGCGGCCGGGCGGTCGTCGTCGGGTCGGGCCCGAACGGGCTCGTCGCGGCCGTCGCGCTGGCCGCGGCCGGGCGCGAGGTGGTGCTGCTGGAGGCGGCCGAGCGGTTCGGCGGCGGGCTGCGCTCGGAGGAGCTGACGCTGCCGGGCCGTGTCCACGACGTGGGGGCGACGGTCATGGCGCTGGCCCTGGCCTCGCCCGCGTTCCGGGAGCTGGGCGTGGAGCGCCTGGTGGAGTTCGCGCACCCGCCCGTGGCCCTCGCCCACCCCTTCGACGACCGGCCGGCGGCGCTCGTGCACCGCGACGCCCGCCGTACCGCCGAAGGGCTGGGCGC
>NZ_JBFAIA010000243.1:0-10058 GCF_040654455.1 Nonomuraea sp. NPDC050691 | reverse complement strand
TGACAGCGCCCGTTCGGCGATGACCTGTTCCAGCAGGCCGCGGGCGGCCGAGGCCTCGGGGGTGGACTCGACGTCGGACCACTCCTGGGTGAGTGCCATGCGCTCGATCGCGCGGTACATGCCCGGTATCGCGGCCTCGTTGATCGTGGCGAGGGCGGTCAGATCGGGATGGTCCGCGAGGAGCCGCCCGACGCACGACACTCCGGCGCGGGCGTCGTCGGCGCAGCACGCCTGCACCCCTTCCACTCCGCGTTCCGCCACGGCGCGGATGAAGCCGGCCCGAGCCCGGTGAGCCGGACCGTATCCGGCGGCCAGCAGCTCGCCGGGCCGGTTGACCAGAGCGACGCGGCGATGGCCCAGATCGGCCAGGTGATGCACGCATTGTGAGATCAGCGTCTCGTAGTCGAGGTCCACCCAGGACATCTCGTCGGGGCGGCCGGTGCGGCCGATGCCGACGAACGGCAGCCCGCTGCGCCGCAGGCGGGCGACCCGGTCGTCCTCCAGCCGGACCTCCATGAGGATGACGCCGTCGACACGCCTTCCGCCCACCAGCCGCTCGAACGAGCGGTCGTGCTCGCCTCCCGAGGGCGACAGCAGGACGTCGAGGTCGGCGCGTGCGGCGGCGTCGACGACGCTGGCGACGAAGCCGAGCTGCATGTCGGTGAGGCGCCGGCCGGCCGGGGGGATGACCAGCCCGATGGTGCGGGTCCTGCCCTCCTTGAGCGCCTTGGCGCTGGCGTTGGGCTGGTAGCCCAGCTCGTCGATGACCGCCTGGATGCGCCGGCGGGTCGCCTCCGACACCGGCCGCTTGCCGCTCAGGGCGTAGGAGACGGTGCTGCGCGCCACCCCCGACCGCTTGGCGATCTCGCCGATGTTCATCCCGCTCCTCCCCGGTGACCCCCGCCTCCCGCATCGTAGATCGAATCGATGAGCAGGTGAACGGACGTCATTCCGGCACTGTTCATGAAAGTTTCATACTCATCTGGAGTGAGCCGCAGGAGGGAGCTGGACTGATTCTCAGGTTTCTCGAAAGCGGACGAGGCGTTTGAGGTGCCTGTTCTTGCGAAGCGCGGCTGAAAGGCGCTGATAAAGGTGATTCGCGCGCTCAGGATAAGCATGCTTGACACCTCTGATAGGCAGTCCTATTTTCGGTGCGAATCGATTCGATTCCCTGCGCAGGAGACGCCCGTGCCCGACCCCGTGCTGAAGATGACCGGCATCGGCAAGTGCTTCCTGGGCGTCCGCGTCCTCGACGGAGTGGACCTGGAGGCGTCCGCCGGAGAGGTCCACGCGGTGGTGGGGGAGAACGGCGCCGGCAAGTCGACGCTCATGAAGATCCTCGCCGGCGTGCACGCGCCCGACGAGGGGAGCATGGAGATCGGCGGTCGCGTCGTGGCCTTCGGGCACCCGATCCACGCACAGCGGGCCGGGGTGGCGATCATCCATCAGGAGCTCAGCCTGCTGCCGGAGCGGACGGTGGCCGAGAACGTCTTCCTCGGGCGCGAACCCGTCCGGCGGGGGCTCGTCGACCGGGCCGCCATGGACTCGGCGACCGCCGAGTTGCTGGCCTCTCTCGGTGAGGAGTCGTTCGGCCCGCGCGAACCCGTCCGGCGGCTCTCGGTCGCGCGCCAGCAGGTCGTCGAGATCGCCAAGGCGCTGTCGCTGAACGCCCGCATCGTGGTGATGGACGAGCCGACGGCCGCCCTGGCGGACCACGAGGCGGACATGCTGCACACACTGGTGCGGCGGCTCACCGCGCGCGGCATCGCGGTGCTGTACGTCTCGCACCGGCTCCGCGAGATCCTCGACCTCGCCGACCGGATCACCGTGCTCAAGGACGGCGCCCGGGTCACGACCACGGACGCCTCCAGCGTGGACATCCCGGCTCTGGTCCGCCTGATGGTCGGCAGGGAGCTGGACTCCTACTACCCTCCCCGTGCTGCGGAACCGCCCGGAGGGGTGATGCTGAGCGTGCGCGGCGGCGGCAACGCCAGGCTGCGCGGCATCGACCTCGACCTGCGCGCCGGGGAGATCGTCGGGGTGGCCGGGTTGCAGGGCTCGGGCCGCACCGAGCTGGCCAAGGCGCTGTTCGGCGCGGAGCCCTTCACCAGCGGCGAGATGACGCCCTGCCGTCCCCGCTCGGCCCGCGAGGGGGTCGCCGCGGGGATCGGCCTGGTCACCGAGGACCGCAAGGCCGAAGGGCTCCTGCTGAACCAGCCGGTTCGCGACAACGCCCTGCTCGTCGCCCGGGCCGCCCGGATGCGCCGGCCAGGGATCGAGCGGCTGCTGGAGCGGGTGCGGCTCAGTCCGCCCCGGCCCGCGCAGGAGGTCCGGCTGCTGTCCGGGGGCAACCAGCAGAAGGTCGTGCTGGCCAAATGGGTGGCGGTCGCGCCGCGCGTTCTGCTGCTGGACGAGCCCACCCGTGGCGTCGACGTCGGCGCCAAGGCCGCCATCCACGAACTGACGCGCGAACTCGCCCGCGACGGGACGGCCGTCCTGATGATCTCCTCCGAGCTCCCCGAACTCATCGGCATGAGCGATCGCATCGTGGTGCTGCGGGACGGCCGCATCGCCGGAGAACTGCCCGCCGGCTCCACCGAGGAGGCCGTGATGCGGCTGGCGGCCGCGTCATGACCCAGCAGCTGAAGCTGCGGCGCGCCCGGACCGGCGGCTCGTTCCTGCGGCGACTGTCGGCCGAGCGGCCGGCGCGTGCCGTCTACGTGGCCCTGGCCCTGCTCGTCGTGCTGGGCTGGCTGCTGTTCGCCCTGGACGGCGGCCGGTTCCTCAGCCAGGAGAACATCGTCGGCATCCAGCAGCGATCGGCGGCACTGGGCATCGTCGCGGTCGGCCAGACCCTGGTGATCCTGGCCGGGAGCCTGGACCTGTCGGTGGCCTACCTGATCAGCCTGACCTCACTCGTCGCGGCCGAGACCATGGGGGGCGCCGACGGGCGCGTCCCGGCCGCGGTCGCCGCGGTGCTGGCGGTGAGCGCGACGGCCGGACTGGTGAACGGCCTGATCGTCACGCGGCTCCGGGTGCACGCCTTCATCGCCACGCTCGGCGTCGCGCTCATCATCAGGGGAGTGCTGGACGATCGGTACGACGGGCCGGCGGGCAGCGTGCCCGAGTCCTTCCAGCATCTCGGGTACGACCGCATCGGCCCGCTGCCGGTGTCGGCGCTGCTGTGGGCCGCGGTGGCGGCGTCCGCGTGGTTCCTGCTCAACCGGACGCGCCTGGGGTACCGGATCTACGCGGTGGGCGGGGACGCCGAGGTCGCGCGGCTGTCGGGAGTCCGCACCGAGCGGGTGGTGGTCGCCGCCCATGTGCTCTGCTCGCTCTGCGCCGGGATCGCGGGGCTGCTGCTCTCCTCCCGGCTCGGAGCCGGCGCGCCGACGGTCGGCACCGACGGCGGATACGACCTGGAGTCGATCGCCGCGGTCGTGATCGGCGGGACGGCTCTGGCCGGAGGTCGCGGCGGGGTCGCCGGGACCGTCGGCGGAGTCCTGCTCCTGGCCGTCCTCGACAGCATCTTCAACCAGCTCGAGGTCAACTCCTTCGCCAAGGACGTCGTGCGGGGCGTGGTCCTGGTGGCGGCCCTGGCCGTCCACGCGCGCAGGAGGCGGGCCGCATGAGACGCGCGCTGCCGATCTTCGTGGTGCTGGCCGGGCTGCTGGCGGCGATCGCGGTGGCCCACCCGTATTTCCTGGAGCCGCCCGCCCTCCTCGCCTTCGTCAAAAGAGCCGCGCCGCTGGTGATTCTCGCGGCCGGGCAGTACTTCGTCATCGTGTCCGGCGAGTTCGACCTGTCGGTCGGCTCCCTCGTCACCGCCGAGGTGGTGATCGCCGCCCGGCTGCTCGACGGCTCGGCGGAGGCGACCTGGCCCGTGCTGGCCCTGCTGATCGTTCTCGGGCCGCTCGTCGGGCTGGTCAACGGGGTCGTCACCACGCTGCTCCGGGTCCCGTCGTTCATCTCGACGCTCGGCATGCTGCTGATCCTGTCCGGGGCGATCTTCCTGTGGACGGGCGGCGCGCCCCGGGGCGCCCTGTCCCCGCAGTTCCGGGAGCTGGGACGGGGGAGCCTCGGCCCGGTGCCCTGGTCCGTCCTGGTCCTCGTCGCGGTGGCGGCCTGCGCGATCCGCGCGATGCGGGCCGGCTTCGGTCACACACTGGTCGCGGCGGGTGACAACGACCGCGCCGCGGCTCTGTCCGGGGTCCGCGTCGCCCGGGTGCGGACGGCGGCGTTCATGATCTCCGGGCTGTCCGCGGCGGTCGCCGCGATCCTGCTCGGTGGCTTCGCCGGGGTGTCCGCGCAGGCCGGTCAAGGCCTGGAACTCCAGGCCATCACCGCTGTCGTGCTGGGAGGCGTGGCCCTCGGGGGAGGCCGCGGCTCCGTCATCGCGGCGATGGCCGGCGCCTTCACCCTGGAGGCGCTGTTCACCCTGCTCAACCTGTACGGCGTCTCGGGGGCGCTCGAGCCGGCCGTACAGGGTGTGATCATCATCGCCGCTGTGGCGCTGGGAGGCATGAGCCTCCCGCGCCGAAGAGCCGCGGCCGCCTCCTGACGGAAGGAAGACGATGCGTTCAACTCCGCGGCGGCTCCTCGCCTCCGCCGCGCTGGCCGTGCTGGCACTGCCGGCGGCCGCGTGCACCAGCGACCGGCCCCCGCCCTCCGCCTCCGCCTCCGCAGCGTCGGCAGGGGCCGGCGGTCCGCGGGACGACCGGGGCACCGGAGCGCAGTCGAAGTTCTTCGTGCAGGCCGACTACGACGCCCAGATGGCGATGCGCCGCGCGCAGCCGTCCGGCTCGCCCGCCCGGCCGTGGGAGCAGAGCATCGCCCCGCGGCTCGTCGGCACCGCCGCGTACAAGAAGGCCCCGCCGTACCACCTGTGCCTCTCCAACGCCGCCGTCGACAACCCCTGGCGGCAGGTCGGCTGGAAGACCATGCAGGCGGAGGTCGCCCTGCACAAGGAGATCACGCGCTTCACCGCGCTCGACGCCGAGGGCAAGGACGACAAGCAGATCTCCGACATCGCCGAGCTGCAGGGCAAGGGCTGCGACGCGCTGATCGTCTCGCCCAACACGACCGCGACGCTGACCCCCGCGGTGTCGGCGGCCTGCGCGAAGGTGCCCGTCATCGTGTTCGACCGGGGGGTACGGACGGACTGCCCGGTCACCTTCATCAAGCCGATCGGCGGCTACGCCTTCGGCGCCGAGGCGGCCGAGTTCCTCATCGGCAAGGTGCCGGCCGGCGGGAAGATCCTCGCGCTGCGCATCCTGCCCGGCGTGGACGTGCTGGAGACCCGGTGGTCGGCGGCGAAGGTCGCGTTCGACAGGAGCGGCCTCGACATCGTCGGCGTGGAGTTCACCGACGGCGACGCCGCCAAGACCAAGAGCATCGTCAGCGACTACATCCAGCGTCACGGCAAGATCGACGGGGTCTGGATGGACGCGGGCGCCACCGCGGTCGCGGCCGTCGAGGCGTTCGAGGACGCGGGCCTGCCCGTACCGCCGATCAACGGCGAGGACCAGCAGGACTTCCTGACGAAGTGGAACGACGCGAAGCTGACCGCGATCGCCCCGACCTACCCGACGTACCAGTGGCGCACCCCCGTCCTCGCGGCGCTCAAGATTCTCAAGGGTGAGCAGGTGCCCAAGCACTGGAACCTCCCGCAACCGACGATCACCCAGGAGAACCTCGCCACCTACCTCAAGCCCGGCATGCCGCCGCTGCACTACGCCCTGTGCGGCTGTGAGGATCTGCCCGGCTACCCCGGGAAGTGGGGCGGCACGTCGTGATCGGCGTCAACACGTGGGTCTGGGTGTCGCCGCTCACCGACGAGTCGCTGGCCGCCCTCGCGCCGCGGATCGCCGCGTGGGGATTCGACGTCGTGGAGCTGCCGGTCGAGCACCCCGGCGACTGGGACCCGCACAGGGCGGCGGACCTCCTGGACGGGCTCGGCCTCGGCGCGTCGGTCGTGCTCGCGATGCCGCCGGGACGCGAGCTCGTCGGCGCCTCGCCCCGGCAGGTCCAGGACACCCAGGACTACCTGCGGCACTGCGTGGACGTGGCGGCGGCCGTCGGCGCGCCGGCGGTCAGCGGACCCGCCTACGCCTCCGTCGGCCGGGCCTGGCCGATGAGCCCGGACGAGCGGCGCGCGCTCTACACCGAGCTGAGCGAGAACCTGAGACCGGTCGTCGCCTACGCGGCCGAACGCGGGATCCGGATCGGCGTCGAACCGCTCAACCGGTACGAGACCAGCGTCATCAACACCGTCGAGCAGGCGCTCGAAGCTCTGCCGGAGGAGTGCGGGCTCGCCCTCGACACCTACCACATGAACATCGAGGAGAAGGACCCCCTCGGGGCCGTCCGGCTGGCGGGCGCCAGGATCGAGCACCTGCAGGTGTGCGGAACCGACCGCGGCGCCCCCGGCGGCGACCACTTCGACTGGCCGGGCTTCGCCGCGGCCGTCCGTGACGTGGGCTATCGCGGCCCGCTCGTGATCGAGTCCTTCACCGCCGACAACACGACCATCGCCACCGCCGCATCCGTCTGGCGTCCCCTCGCCCCGAGCCAGGACGCCCTCGCCACCGAAGGCCTCGCCTTCCTCCGCACCCTCATGACCTGACCGGCCGATTCCCGGGAGTCGCCTGCGCACCCTCTTGACCTGACCGACCGTTTCCCCGGAGCCCAGACGGCTCCGGCCTTCGCACCTCACCTCCGACCGTCACCGGTAACCCCCCAGGAGACCCCCCATGCGAAGATCACGCCTGCTCCCCGTCACAGCCGCCGCCCTGTTATGGCTGATGTGGCTCGTGGCGCCGCCGGCGGCGCACGCCGCCGCGCAGTTCAAGGTGCTGCTGTTCACCGAGACCGCGGCGGGCGCCTACCGGCACGACTCCATCGCCGCCGGTGTCACGATGTTCCAGCAGTTGGCGGCCGACAACGACTTCCAGCTCGACCGCAGCGAGGACTCGGCCATCTTCACGACCGCGGCCCTCAACACCTACGACGCGGTGATCATGTTCCAGACCAGCGGCATGGTGTGGGACAACGACGCCCAGCGTCAGGCCTTCCAGGCGTACGTGCGCGGCGGCCACGGCGTCGTCGCCGTCCACAACGCCACCGACATGAACATCGAGGCGCAGTTCCCCTGGTGGGACCAGGTCGTGCTGGCCGGCGCGCACATGACCGCGCATTCGGCGACGGTGCAGGGGACCGCCAAGGTGGCCGACAAGGTCCACCCGTCCACGAAGGGTCTGCCGGACCGGTGGGTCCGCACGGAGGAGTGGTACAACTTCGACAAGAACGCGCGCGGCTCGGTGCACGTGCTGGTGACCGCGGACGAGACGACCTATGACGCGGGGCCGAGCAAGATGGGCGCCGACCACCCGATCTCCTGGTGTCACAACCCGGAGGGCGCCCGGGTGTGGGCCACCGCGATGGGCCACCAGGCCTCCGCCTATTCCGAGCCGCTGTTCAAGCAGCACCTGCTGGGCGGGGTGACGTGGGCGGCGGGCGCGGCGTCGGGCGACTGCGGCGGCACGGCCGCGGCCCGGTTCCAGAAGGTGACGCTCGACGGGGCTCCGGACCAGCCGATGGAGCTGGACGTGGCCGCCGACGGCAGGGTCTTCTACATCTCGCGCTCGGGCAAGGTGAACCTGATCCCCGCCGGCGGCGGCGCCAGGCGCGTCATCGGCACGCTGCCGGTCTACGACGGCGGCGAGGACGGCGGGGTCGGGCTGGCGCTGGATCCCGGCTTCGCCGCCAACGGCTGGATCTACGTCAACTACTCGCCCTCCAACGGCGGTGAGGTGAACCGGGTGTCGCGGTTCACCTTCAACGGCACCAGCCTCGACCTGGCGAGCGAAAAGAAGATCATCGAGGTTCCGGCGTACCGCAACGTCGACGAGCCCGGCCACACCGGCGGCTACCTCGCGTTCGGCCCGGGCGGCAACCTGTACATCGGGCCCGGCGACGACACCAATCCCAACGGCTCCAGCGGGTACGCGCCGATCGACGAACGGCCCGGCCGCGAGCACTACGACGCCCAGCGCTCCGCCGCCAACACCAACGACCTGCGCGGCAAGATCCTGCGCATCCACCCCGAGACCGACGGCACCTACACGGTCCCGTCGGGCAACCTCTTCCCGCCCGGCACCGCGAAGACGCGTCCCGAGATCTACGCGATGGGCTTCCGCAACCCGTTCCGCTTCGCGGTCGACAAGGACACCGGCTGGATCTCGGTGGGTGACTACGGCCCCGACGCGGGCAGCGCGAACCCCAACCGCGGCCCCGAGGGCACCGTCGAGTGGAACCTGATCAAGCAGCCGGGCTTCTACGGCTGGCCGTACTGCGTCGGCAACAACATTCCGTTCAACGACTTCAACTTCGCCACCAACGCCTCCGGCGCGAAGTTCAACTGCTCGGCGCCCGTCAACGACTCGCCCAACAACACCGGCATGACCAGCCTGCCCGCGGCCAAGCCCGCCACGGTCTGGTACAACTACCACGCCTCGGCCGAGTTCCCGGAGATCAACTGCTGTGGCGGCGCGGCCCCGATGGGCGGCCCGTTCTACCACTACGACCGGGCGAGCGCCTCGGACCGCAAGTTCCCGGAGTACTTCGACAAGACCCCGTTCTTCTACGAGTGGAGCCGCAACTTCGTCAAGGAGTTCCGCCTCGACGCCTCCGGCAACCTCCTGAAGATCAATCCGTTCGTCGCGCAGCTGGCTCCGCACGCGCCCATCGACATGAAGTTCGGCCCCGACGGCGCCCTGTACTACGCCGACTGGGGCAACGGCTTCGGCCACGACAACACCGACGACGGCGTCTACCGGGTCGACTACGTGGCCGGGAACCGCGCTCCCGTCGCCAAGGCGAGCGCCAGCCCCGACTCGGGCAACGCGCCGCTGGCGGTGGCGTTCTCCTCGGCGGGCTCGTCCGACCCGGACGGCGACCCGATCACCTACGCGTGGGACTTCGGCGACGGCGGCACCTCCACCGGCGCCAACCCGTCCCACACCTACACCGCCGACGGCACCTACACCGTCAAGCTGACCGTACGCGACTCCGGCGGGAAGACGGGTGGCACCACCCTGACCGTCAGCGTCGGCAACACCCGTCCCAAGGTCGTCTTCTCGGCTCCGCCCGACGGCGGGTTCATCGACTTCGGCGACCAGGTGGCCTACACGGTGAACGTCACCGATCCCGAGGACGGCGCCGTCGACTGCGCCAAGGTCAACGTGATCACCGCGCTGGGCCATGACCAGCACGCCCACGACACCGGCCAGTACACCGGTTGCTCCGGGACGGTCGCGACCACCGCCTCCGGCCATGACGAGGCGTCCAACGTCTACTACGTCCTGTCCGCCGACTACACCGACAAGGGCGGCCTGAAGGGCAGCGCCGGCGTCACCCTCCAGCCGAAGCACAAGCAGGCCGAGCACTTCACCGGCTCGTCCGGGATCCGGATCGTCGAGGAGCCCGGGGCCGAGGGCGGCAGGCGGATCGGTGACGTCTCGAACAACGACTGGGTCTCCTTCACCCCGGTCAACCTGTCCGGGATCGACACGGTGTCCTTCCGCGTCTCGGCGCCGTCCAGCACCGGGGCGTCCATCGAGCTGCGCGCCGGCTCGCCGACGGGGGCGCTCATCGCCTCCAGTCCTGTACCGGCGACCGGGGGATGGAACAGCTACATGTCCCTGCCCGCGGTCCGGGTCACCGATCCCGGTGGCACCCGCGACGTCTTCGTCGTCTTCAAGGCGCCGTCGGCGAACGCGTTCGACGTCGACTCCTTCACCTTCACGGGCAAGGGAGTCGGGCAGGGCGGCTCCTCAGGCAGTACGAGCGCGCTGCGCGGCGTGGGGTCGGGGCGGTGCCTGGACGTCGGCGGGGCTTCCCCGGCCAACGGCGCGCAGGCGCGTATCTGGGACTGCGGCGGGCAGGCGGCTCAGCAGTGGACCTCGACCGGTGCCGGTGAGCTGCGGACGTCCAGCGGCAAGTGCCTGGACGTGAACGGCGCGGGCACGGCGGACGGCACCTCCGTCATCGTCTGGGAC
>NZ_JBFAIA010000242.1:0-10074 GCF_040654455.1 Nonomuraea sp. NPDC050691 | reverse complement strand
GCTCCCACTCGGCATTCGTCAGATCACCACGACCCATACGCCAAGAGTGGCAAGCCAGACAGAGGCCGTCAGCAGATCTAAGAAACAGCTCCTAGGCGGCGCGCGGGCCGCGACGGATCAGCCGGGTCAGCTCGGCCGAGTCGTCGGCGGCCTGCTTGGCTCGTGCCTCCGCCTCGCGCGCGTACGCGTGCAACGCCCAGACGGCCCCGTCAGCCAGTTCCTTGAGCTCGGCGATGCGCGCGGTCACGTACCGGGCGTCCGACTCGATGGCGGCGCGGCGCCGCCACAGCCGCCACCCAGCCAGCCCCATGAGGGCCACCCCCAGCATGACGAGCGGCCATCCGAGCTTCAGGGCCCCCAGCACGCAGCCGACGCCGGCGATGATCAGGGCGACGGCCTCCCACGGGCGGCGGCGCGGCAGTGTGCCCTCGGCCGCGATGGCGGCTTCCGCCGCGGCCATGGACGCCGGGTCGGCCCCCTCGGGGCGCAGCACGATGGGGTGGCCGAGCAGCGGCACCGTGACCGTCTCGGGCGGCTCCAGGCGGCTGTCGGTCTCCAGTTCCTCGGCGACCCCGCGCAGCACGGGCGCGGCCACGTGCAGCGCGATCGCCGCGAGGTGGGGGTCGGCGCCGGGGCGCAGGTCGTCGAGCAGGTGGGTGGTCAGCGACGCCATGGGCCCCGCGGGGCCGCCCAGTCCGATGAGGGAGCGGAGCACGGCGAGCGGCTCGTCCTCGGCCCACGAGGTGACGGGGCTGGCGGCGTTGTTGGTGAGCGGGGTCGCGGCGTCGTGGTCGGCCTGCCGGGCCGAGGTGATCTCGGTGCAGCGGGCGCGCAGCCGCGCCAGCCGGGCGGCGGCCTGCGCGGGCCGCGCCAGCTCCGGGATTTCCGCCATCTCGGGGAAGTCGACCAGCGACACGGGCACGACCACGGCCGGCTCGCCGGGCACGAGCGCCTGCACCCACTGCCGGTGGTCGGCATGGTCGGGCACGGCCAGCGCGTCGAGCTTGCGCAGCACGAAGATCTTGCCGGCGGGGCCGAAGGCGCCCCGGGCGGCGGCCAGCCAGAGGGAGCGCTGCCCGTGGGTGACCGGCTGCTCGATGGACAGGTCGCCGAAGGCGGTGCCGAGCCACGAGGCGTGGATGCGGCTGCCGTGGCCCGCGACGGCCAGGGCCAGGCAGAGGAACAGCGCCGTGCGCTGCTGGTCGCGGCCGGCGGCCCTGCTCAGCGGCTCCAACGGGTCTTCGCCGGCGAGGATCGCCACCAGCGCCTGGACGGCCGGCGGCAGCCAGTTGCCCGGGATGTCGGCGAAGCCCGGCGCGGTGGGGGGTGCGGTGCCGTTGGCGGCCAGGTGAGCCAGCAGCGCTTCGGCGTAGCGTCTCAGCTCCGCCGCGGCTTGGGGGCCGGCAGTCAGGTCCGTGCTCAAGGCAGAGAACTCCCCCAATTTCGGCCTCGGTTCATGACCGCGTAAAGCGTAACCGGGGGGCGCGCCAACCCTGCGGAGGCGCGCCCACGTCGATCGGTACGACGACTGTCACATGCGCTCGGGGACCGGGACGCCCAGCAGGCCGAGCCCGGTCTCCAGCACGCTGAGGGTCAGGGCGCACAGCGCCAGCCGCGAGGCGCGCGTGTCGGCGTCGACGCCCTCCTTCAGCACCGGGCACTCCTCGAAGAAGGTGGTGAAGGCGGTGGCGGTGGCGTAGATGAACGCGCACAGCCGGTGCGGCTCGGTCGACTCGGCCACCTTCTCGACGGCGGCCCCGAACCCGAGGAGCTGGAGTGCCAGCGCCCGCTCGGCCGGGTGGCCGAGGACGATCGGGCCGGTGGCGTCGGCCGGGTCGACCCCGCCCCTGCGGAAGATGGACCGGATGCGGGCCTGGGCGTACTGGAGGTACGGGGCCGTGTTGCCGGTCAGGCCGAGCATGCGGTCGAAGTCGAAGACGTACTCGCTGTCGTGGCTGATCGACAGGTCGGCGTACTTGACCGCGCCCATGCCCACGGCCCGGGCGATCTCGGCGCGCGTCTCCTCGTCGTAGTCGCGGTCGGCGATGACCACGGAGGCGCGGTCGACCGCCTCCTGCAGCAGGTCCGTCAGCTTGACCGACTCGCCGGAGCGGGTCTTGAAGCGACGGCCGTCCTTGCCGAGCATCATGCCGATCTGGACGTGCTCGGCCGAGACGGTGTCGGGCAGCCAGCCCGCCTGCCGCGCGGCGGCGAACACCATGCGGAAGTGCAGGGCCTGGTCGGCGCCCACGACGTAGAGGATGCGGTCGGCCTTGAGGTCGTGCACGCGGTAGCGGATGGCCGCCATGTCCGTGGAGGCGTAGCCGTAGCCGCCGTCGCTCTTGCGGATGATGAGCGGCAGCGGCTTGTCGTCGGAGCCGGTGAAGCCGGGCGGGAACAGGCAGAGCGCGCCCTCGCTCAGCACCGCGACCCCGGCGGCCTCAAGGTCGTCGCAGGTCTTCTGGAGCATGGGGTTGTACATGCTCTCGCCGGCGATGTCGGCGTCGGTCAGGGTGACGCCGAGCAGGCCGTAGACCTTGTTGAAGTAGCGGACCGTGGCGTCCATGAAGACGTGCCAGAGCCGCAGCGTCTCGGGGTCGCCCGACTGGAGCGTGGTCACCCGCGCGCGCGAGCGGGTCTTGAACGTCTCGTCGCCGTCGAACTTCTGCCGCGCGGCCTGGTAGTACTCGGTGCCCATGCCGGCTTCGAGCTGCGCGACCGCGGCCTCCTCGCCGATGTCGAGCAGGTGCTCGATGAGCATGCCGAACGGCGTGCCCCAGTCGCCCAGGTGGTTCTGCCGGATGACGGTGTTGCCGAGGTGCTCGTGGACCCGGGCCAGCGAGTCGCCGACGATCGTGGTGCGCAGGTGGCCGACGTGCATCTCCTTGGCCGCGTTGGGCGCGGAGTAGTCGATCACGACGGTCTGCGCGGGCGTGACCGTGCCGACGCCGCGCCGCGGGTCCTCCAGCATGCGGCCGGCCTCGCCGGCGATCCACGTGTCGTCGAGCGTGATGTTGAGGAACCCGGGGCCGCTGACCTCGACCGTGCCGGGGAAGTCGGCCAGCTCGGCGGCGAGGGCCTCGGCGACCTCCCGCGGGGACCGTCGCAGGCGCTTGGCCAGGCTCATCGCGACGTTCGCCTGGAAGTCGGCGAACTGGGACGGCCGGATCAGCGGGTCTGCGTCGGCGTGCTCGGCGCCGAACGCCGCGGCCAGCGCCTGCTGGACGCGCTCGGTGAGCACCATTTGCGGGTCGGTCATGGTCTAAGGGTACCGGCGAGCCTGACCGTGACGCTGATCGCGAGGGTGATCGCCGCGGAGGCCACCACGGCGATGCCGACGGCGGTCAGGTCGTTGCTGATGTCGCCGGGCTCCAGGGCGAAGAACTCGCGGACGAACGGTATGGACAGCGCCCCGGCGAACAGCACCGCCATGGCGGCGACCAGGCCCACCCGCAGCCAGGTGAGGGGCCGGGCGATGAGGATCAGCACCCACCAGGTCGTCAGGAACAGGGTGATCACCGCGGAGGTGCGGTCCTCGTTCAGGGTGGAGGTTCCGCTGTGCGCGGCCCAGAACGACAGCAGCATCGCCGCCGCGCAGAGCACCCCGGCCGGTACGGCGAAGCGCAGCACCCGGGGCACGAACCCGGGCCGCGACCGCTCCAGCGTGGGGGCGAGGGCGAGGAAGAACGCGGGGATGCCGATGGTCAGCGCGTTGACCAGCGTGGAGTGCCGGGGCGCGAACGGGAACATGAGCCCCAGGACGCCGGTCGCCAGCGACAGCGCTATCGCGTAGAAGGTCTTGGTGAGGAACAGGTTGGAGACGCGCTCGATGTTGGCCAGCACCCGGCGGCCCTCGCCGACCACGTGGGGGAGCGTGGCGAAGGCGTTGTCGAGCAGCACCACCTGGGCGACGGCCTTGGTGGCGGGGCTGCCCGCGCCCATCGCGATGCCGAGGTCGGCGTCCTTGAGCGCGAGCACGTCGTTGACGCCGTCGCCGGTCATGGCGACGGTGTGGCCGCGGGACTGGAGCGCGCCGACGAACTGCCGCTTCTGCCGCGGGGTGACCCGGCCGAAGACGGTGTTGGCGGCCAGCATGTCGGCGAGCTTGTCGGGGTCGTCCTCCGGCAGGGTGCGGGCGTCGACGGCCCGGTGCCCGTCGGGGATGCCGAGGCCGGTGGCGATGGCGGAGACGGCCTCGGGGTTGTCGCCCGAGATGACCTTGACGGCGACGCCCTGGCGGGCGAAGTAGCCGAGGGTCTCGTGGGCGTCGGGGCGGATGCGCTGCTTGAGCGTGACGAGCGCGACGCATTCGACGCCCGTGTCCGGGTCGCCCCGCTCGGCGGCGGCCAGGTCGCCGGTGCGGCAGAGCGCGAGCACGCGGGCGCCGGTGGAGGCGAGCGTGGCGGCCCGCTCGTAGCCGTCGCCGCCGTCGAGCAGGACGTCCGGTGCGCCGAGCAGCCACGCGCCGCGCTCGCCGAAGTCGGCGCCGCTCCACTTGCGCGCCGAGGAGAACGGCACGCTGGCCGTGGCCGCCCACCCGGCGGGCATCGCGGGATAGCGCACCTGCACGGCCTGGGCGGTGGCGTTGGGCCGCTGGTCGAGGTTGGCCAGGGCGGCCAGCGCCTCGTCCACGGTCGCTCGGCCGCTCTGACCGTCGCCCTGCCCGTCGCCGATCGGCAGCACCTCGTCGAGGTCCATGCCGCCCGCCGTGAGGGTGCCGGTCTTGTCCAGGCAGAGCACGTCCACCCGGGCCAGGCCCTCGATCGCGGGCAGCTCCTGGACCAGGCACTTGCGGCGGCCCAGCCGTACGACGCCGACGGCGAAGGCGATGGAGGTCATCAGCACCAGACCCTCGGGGATCATGGTGACGATGCCGGCGACCGCGCCGGTGATGGCGGTGCCGAAGTCGGCGGAGTTGCGCAGCTGGCTGTAGATCAGCAGCGCGCCGATCGGGACGACCAGCCAGGTGACGTACTTGATGAAGTTGGCGATGCCCTCGCGCAGCTCGGAGTGGGCGAGGTGGAACTTGCTGGCCTCCTCCGCGAGGCGCACGGCGTAGGCGTCGGTGCCGACGTGGGTGGCGACGAACGCGCCGGAGCCGGCGACGGCGAAGCTGCCCGACAGCACCCGGTCGCCGGGCCGCTTGTGCACCGGGTCGGCCTCGCCGGTCAGCAGAGACTCGTCGATCTCCAGCCCGTCGGACTCGACGACCTCGCCGTCCACGAGCAACCGGTCGCCGGAGCCGAGCAGGATGAGGTCGCCGAGCACCACGTCCTGCGGGTGGATCTCCTGGTCGCGGCCGTCGCGGCGGACCCTGACGGGCGCCTCGTTGATGACGGCCAGGCGGTCGAGGGTGCGCTTGGCGCGCCACTCCTGGACGATGCCGATCAGCGCGTTGGCCACGATGACCAGGCCGAACAGGCCGTCCTGCCACTGCCCGAAGATCAGGATGAGCGCCCAGAGCACGCCGATGACCAGGTTGAACAGCGTGAAGACGTTGGCCCTGATGATGGCGCCGAAGGACCGGCTCGACCGGCGCGGCACGATGTTCCGCTTCGCCTGGGCGGCCTGTGCCGCGGTGAGCCCTTGCACGCGTCCCCCGGTTCGTGTGGATGCGGCAAAGACTACGGGTTCACCAGAGCCTGTGTGATCGGGGAGCGGCGGCGATCCGGTCGCCGATGCGGGCCACGATGCCGCCGGCCGACAGGTCCGCGGCGAGCGCGCAGGCGGCGCTGACGCCCGGGGCCCTGGACGAGCCGTGCGCGATGACCACGGTGCCGTTGAGGCCGAGCAGGACGGCGCCGCCGTGCGCCTCCGCGTCGAGGCGGTGGCGCAGCTCGCGGATGCGCGAGCGTTGCAGGAACGCGCCGACCCGGGCGGCCGGGCTCTCGCTGATCGCCTCGCCGAGCTGGTGGAAGGCGTAGCGGACGGCGCCCTCCATGGTCTTGAGCGCCACGTTGCCGGTGAAGCCGTCGGCGGTGATCACGTCGACGGCGCCGGTGAGCAGGTCGTGGCCCTCGACGTTGCCGGTGAAGCGCAGGCCGGGGGCGTTCTGGAGCAGCTCGTTGGCGCGTTTGACCAGCTTGTTGCCCTTCTCGGCCTCGGCGCCGATGGTCAGCAGGCCGACCTTCGGCTCGGTGAGGCCGTGGGCCAGCTCCGCGTACGCCGTGCCGAGGTGGGCGAACTGCACCAGCATCTCGGGCTTGGCGTCGGAGTTGGCCCCGGCGTCCACGAGCAGCGTCGGATGGGGGCGGGTGGGCAGGGCGACGGCGATCGCGGGCCGCAGGACGCCCTGCTGGGGCTTGAGGCGGAGCCTGCCGGTGGCGACGATGCCGGCGGTCGAACCCGCCGACACCACGGCCGAGGCGTCGCCCCGGCGTACGAGATGGCAGGCGATGGCGATGCTCGAACGGGGGCGGCGCAGGCTGGCCAGGGCGCCCTCGTCCATCGCGAGGACCTCCTCGGCCCGCACGATGGGGATCTCCTTGGTGGCGTCGTGGTCGGCGAGGGCCTCGTACAGGATCCGCGGGGGCCCGACCAGCACGACCTCCAGGCCGCGCTCGCGCACGGCGTGCACCGCTCCCGCGACGATCTCGTGGGGGGCGTGGTCGCCGCCCATGGC
The DNA here is from genome assembly GCF_040654455.1 of Nonomuraea sp. NPDC050691. Classification (NCBI taxonomy): domain Bacteria; kingdom Bacillati; phylum Actinomycetota; class Actinomycetes; order Streptosporangiales; family Streptosporangiaceae; genus Nonomuraea; species Nonomuraea sp. NPDC050691. The sequence goes on along the minus strand of NZ_JBFAIA010000242.1, from coordinate 3,452 downwards.
GTCGAGCGCGATCGGCTTGCTGTCGGACACTGGGTCACCTCGTACGGGCTGCGTGCCCGCCGGGAGGCTTGCCGAACGCGGGCTCGGCCAAACCGCGTCGCAGGCGGGACGTCTGCCAGGCTAGCCGGTGGGGCCGGCGGCCGACCCGCCGGGAGAGGCCGACCTGGGTCAGCGCAGGTTCCAGTCGGTGACGCCGCGGGACACGATCACCTTGGAGAACATCGACACCCCGGTGATGCGGATGAGCGGGCCGTCGCCGGCCGAGCCGCCGGTCACGTCACGCTTGCCGAACGTGGAGCCGCCCTCGTCGATGACGTGGGCGTTGTCGGGGACGCGGACGATGAGCTTGGCGAAGCGGGCGTCGCACTCCAGGGTGACCTCGCGGCCGGGCAGGACGGCCTCGGACAGGTCGATGATCATCGCGCCGAAGGTCACGGCCAGCGTGGTGTGCCGGGACGCGACCCAGCGCCCCTTCCGGATGATCTTGCTGAACGTGGAGCGGATCGTCTGCTGCTCGACGGTCTCGGGCGGGCGGGAGCCGGTCACGTCCGGCAGGTCCCTGGTCAGGGGGACGAGCTCGCCGACCGTCTTGGCCGAGTAGGCGGTCTCGAGGCGGTCGGCGTGCTCGACGCTGGTGAGCCGGCCGGTGGCGAGTGCCTCGCCCAGCACGGCGGCCACGCGGTCGCGGTCGGTGTCGGAGGCGCGCAGCGCGGGATCGAGGGTCACGCGGCCAGTGTAGCTCCGAACGCGATATGTCGCGAGATTCGCGCTGAAATCCATTCGCAACTCGGCGGAACCGAATCCTGGGTTAGCAACGTCCGGATATAAGAGCCATAGACGCGCGACAGAGGCTTGAGGTTTACGCCGAGCGAACAAAAAACGAGGGGAAACGCCTAGTGATCTTGAACCAGGCCGGCACGCGACGCTTCCGGGCGTACACGTCCAAGCATCTCGACGACCTCCTTCTCCGGGCAGGGCTCGACGACGACGAACGGCTGAAGGTGCGCGCCGTGGCCACGGTGCTCCCGTTCCGCACCAACGCGTACGTCGTGGACGAGCTCATCGACTGGTCGGCCGCGCCCGACGACCCCCTGTACAGACTGGTCTTCCCCCAGGCGGACATGCTGCCCGCCACCGACGTCGCCCGGCTCGCCGACCTGCTCAAGGCCGAGGCGCCGGCCGCCGAGCTCCTCGCCGAGGCCAACCGGGTCCGCGCCCGCCTCAACCCGCACCCCGCCGGTCAGATGGAGCTGAACGTTCCCCGGCTGGGGAGCGAGCCGGTGCCGGGACTCCAGCACAAGTACCCCGAGACCGTCCTGATCTTCCCCAAGCAGGGCCAGACCTGCCACGCCTACTGCACGTACTGCTTCCGTTGGGCGCAGTTCGTCGGCGACGCCGACCTCAAGTTCGCCTCCGACGACGTCGACCAGATGGTGCGCTACATCCGCCGGCACCCCGAGGTCACCAGCGTCCTCATCACCGGCGGCGACGCCATGATCATGGGCGAGCCGGTGCTCCGGCGCTACCTGGAGCCGCTGCTCGCCCTGGACCAGCTCGAATCGGTCCGCATCGGCACCAAGTCGCTCGCGTACTGGCCGCAGCGCTTCACCACCGACCCCGACGCGGACTCCACGCTGGAGCTGTTCGAGCAGGTGGTGGCCGCCGGCAAGAACCTCGCCTTCATGGCCCACTTCACCCACCCGCGCGAACTGGAGCCGCCGCTGGTCGAGGCCGCGGTCCGGCGCATCCTCGGCACCGGCGCGACCATCCGGACGCAGGCGCCGCTGATCCGCTCCATCAACGACGACCCGGCGCTGTGGTCGAACATGTGGCGCCGCCAGCTGCGGATGGGGATGATCCCGTACTACATGTTCGTCGAGCGCGACACGGGACCGCAGGACTACTTCGCGGTGCCGCTCGCGCGGGCCCACGAGGTCTTCAGGGACGCGTACGCGTCGGTCTCCGGGCTCTGCCGCACCGTGCGCGGGCCGTCCATGTCGGCCACGCCCGGCAAGGTGTGCGTCGACGGGGTCACGGAGATCGCCGGCGAGCGGGTCTTCGTGCTCCACCTCATCCAGGCCCGCGACCCGTCCCTCGTCGGGCGGCCGTTCTTCGCGCGCTACGACCCCACGGCGGTGTGGCTGAGCGACCTGCGCCCGGCCTTCGCCGACCGGTTCCCGTTCGAGCCCGCGGCCGAAGAGGCTCTGGTGACCGTCTGAGCGGTCCCGGATGACGCGCGTGCCCCTTCCGGGCGGCGGACGCGGACGGCGTCCGTGCCGGTCCGGCACCGGAGGGGGCACATGACGTTCCGCGTCGGCGGGTGTGGATGACGTCCGGCCTGTTCTGGTGCCGGCGGGTGCGCCCCTCCGGTGTGGGCGGTCAAGCGAGCATCCGGCTACCGGAAAATCTGTGCGCCCGGCCCGCGGCATTCGTCCTCACCGGGCGTCGTCCGCGGGCCGTCGGCGTGCGCCGAGACCGGGTGGCGAATGCCGGGAATGCCCCACTCTCGTGTCCCGACATGCCGCCCATTCGCCCCGCCGCCCCTTGATCTCATCCCGGTCCTCCCCGGCCTCTTAAAGGGCCGTTGACTAGCCCCGCGCGCCACCCATCGTGGTGGTACAACTACGTTCAGTAGCTCAGCCGGGCGGCGTGCCGCGTGTGGTGCCCACCGCGTGCTCGTCTCGGCTTTCGGGGGGTTGTCGAGTCGTGTCTCCTCCGCAATGCGAGAGCGATCGATCACGAGCCGGGAAGGCAATCATGAATCGTGTAGTCAGGACGGCTGTCGCCGTCGCGTCACTCGGGCTGGCGGCGGCCCTCACCGTCCCGCCGGCCCACGCGCAGGTGCATCGTTCCACCAGACCGCTCACGACCGGGCCCGGCGCGCCGGACGTGGCGTCTCCGGTCGCAGGGATGCCGGTCGCCGGGATGCCGGTGACCGACGTGCCGGGAGCCGGGACGCCGGGCGCGGAGGCGGGCACGCCTGTCAACGCCGTCGCCCCGGTGGCTCCGGTCGCGCCGGGCACGGGGGTGTCCGGTGCCGAGGTTCCGGGGGCTCGTACGCTCGGTGCCGGTCTGCCGGTGGACCGGACGCCGCGGCCGGCGGCGCCGGGCATCGACCGGCCCGTGTCGGCGGGTCCGCGCGGCGACGGGGCGGAGAGCGCCCGGGTGGGCGGACGCCGTGGCGGCGTGACGAACGCGGCCGTCGCCGACCGGGACGGCCGCCGCAACGGACGGAGGGCCGGTACGGGCCGGAGGGCCGCGGCTTCCCGGGACGGTGGCACGGGCCGGCGCGGATCCCGCCACCCCCGCGAGTCCCGCGCGAACTGGGAGCGCCGCTACGTCCAGCCGAGCCGTCCTGGTGCTGATGGAGGTCAACGGCCGCCCGGTGTTCGCGCTGCGCGGGTCCGTGCCCATGCACCGCACGATGGCGCCCGGCACCAAGGGGGACGACA
>NZ_JBFAIA010000241.1:0-10145 GCF_040654455.1 Nonomuraea sp. NPDC050691 | reverse complement strand
CGCCGCGTGCGACGCCGAGCTGCCGCCCGGCGCGCGCGCCGTGGTGCCGACCGGCGTCGCCATCGCGCTGCCCGAGGGATACGCCGCGTTCGTCCACCCGCGTTCGGGCCTGGCCTCCAGGCACGGCGTCACACTGGTCAACGCGCCGGGCACGGTCGACGCCGGCTACCGGGGCGAGATCAAGGTGACGATGATCAACACCGACGCCAGGGAACCGTTCCTCGTCCGGCGCGGCGACCGGATCGCCCAGCTCGTCGTCCAGCGGGTGGAGCGGGCGGCCTTCCGCGAGGTGGCGCAGCTCCCGGGATCGGCGCGCGGAGCCGGCGGATTCGGCTCGACGGGGCGCTGACGGGCCGAACAGGGTTCACAGATCGCTGAACAGGGAGAGTGAGAGACGTGTTCCGACGCCGTCGTCACGACCATCCGGAGCAGGCGGCGGCCGACGCCGCGGCCCCGGCCGAGCCCACGCGCGAGTCCGGCCCGTGGGACTCCGACGAGCCCCACCCCGACCACGACCGGATCGACCTCGGCGGCCTGCGGCTGCCGCACAACCCCGACTTCGACGTACGGCTGGCCTCCGTCGGCGACCAGCACATCGGCGTCGTCGTCATCCACGGCGAGAGCACGCTCCAGCTCCAGGCCCTGGCCGCGCCCAAGTCCATGGGCCTGTGGGACGAGGTCAAGACCAAGATCACACAGCAGCTCCCGGCCCTGGAGGGGCATGAGGGCCCGTTCGGCGTCGAGCTGCGCGGCGAGATCACCGCCGACGGCCAGACCCGCCAGGCCCGCTACCTCGGGATCGACGGGCCCCGCTGGTTCCTGCTCGCCGTCGTCCACGGCCCGGCCGCCGCCGACGAGGCCGCGGCGGAGCCGTTCCTCGACTTCCTGCGCGACGTCGTCGTCGTCCGCGGCAACGAGCCGATGGCGCGCGAGGAGCCCATCGTGCTGCGCCGCCCCACCGAACAGGGCGCGCAGAGCGACGACCGGCCGGGCCTCAACCCGTTCCGGCGCGGACCTGAGATCAGCGAGATTCGCTGACGACCTCCCATCGCATAGGCTGATTCATCATGACTACGGCAGGGGCTCCCAAACGGGGGTTGCGCGGGTTCTTCAGTCGGCTGGCATCACCCCAGTCCGAGATCGAGGCGCAGATGCTGCGCGAGGACGCCGAGCAGACGGGCGCGACACCGATCGCCTCGTGTGGCGGCAGGCGCCGGTTCTGCGTGGCCGGTACGCTACGTACGGTGACGCTGCGGCCGAGAGGTGGCGCCCCCGCGCTGGAGGCGGAGCTCTACGACGGGTCCGACGTGATCGACCTGGTCTGGCTCGGCCGCCGCAGGATCGCCGGCATCGAGCCCGGCCGCGTCGTCAAGGCCGAGGGCCTGGTGAGCGTGCAGGACGGCCGCAAGGTGATGTTCAATCCGCGATACGAGCTGCGCCCAGGGAGTTGATCAGGTGAAGGCCGAGGCCGGAGACACCGCCCACGACACCGTGGAGGCAGCGGTTCGAGCCCAGCTCGCCAAGGCGTTCGGCGGCGTGCGGGGCATCATCGAGGCGGCGGTGCCGACGGCCGCGTTCACGCTGGCCTGGATCACCACCGACGAGCTGAAGCTGTCGTTGATCATCAGCGTCTCGCTGTCGGTGGTGCTGCTCCTCGTGCGGGTCCTGCAGCGCTCGACGCCGCAGTTCGTGATCAACAGCCTGATCGGCATCGCGATCGGCGCGTTCTTCGCCAGCCGCACCGGCGACGCCAAGGACTACTTCCTGCCCGGCATCCTGTGGAACGGCGCCTACGCGGTGGCCATGCTGATGTCGGTCGTCGCCCGGTGGCCCGTGGTCGGGTTCCTCATCGGCTCGGTCACGGGCGACCCGACCGGGTGGCGCAAGGACCCGGGCGTCGTCCGGCTCTGCTCGCGGCTGACCTGGCTGCTCATGATCCCGTGCGTGGTGCGGGTGGCGGTGCAGCTCCCGGTCTACCTGTTCGGCGGCGGCGACGAGGCGGTGGCGGCGCTGGGCGTCGCCAAGATCGCCATGGGGTGGCCGCTGCAGATCGCCGCGCTGGCGGCCATGGTCTGGATGCTCGGCCGCGGCCGCACCCCGCTCAACCCCGTGGCCCCGGCCTGACGTCTGCCCCGCGTTCCCCCGGCGTTCCCCAGGCATTCCCCCGGCGCCCTCGCTCGTGAGAGGGCGCCGTCACGGCGTCCGGGGGCCGGGCTTCGGGGTGCGGACTGCGGAGGCGAGGCCTGGGACCCCATGCCCCCGTGGTGGGGCGCCGCGGCGCGTCGACGCGTAGTCAGATTCGCGGGTCCTCCTTCGGCGGTACGCGCGTCGACCGAACGACCGACACGGCCACGGCGCCCGGCTCCCGTTGGCGGACGGCGGAGGGGCCCCAGCATGCTCCTCGGCCGTCTGGGAGGCGGACGGCAAGATGAGGCAGTACCACGAGCGACGAGGACGGGGCGCTCGAGACGGTCGGGATGCGAGACCGCTATGACACAGGACGCCGACGTGGACCCGTGGGCGGCGGCTTGGACTCGTGGACGCCGGCGTGGACCCGTGGGTGGAGGCGTCGTACCCGGAATTGACCCCCGCATCTCCAACCACGGGTTGACGCGCCACCCCCACCGCCGGAGATAGCGTGTCGCACCTCGCCCGATTCAACGGGGCGTCCCATGCCCGCTACCCTCCGGAGTCACCCATGCCCGCCAGAGCCGCGACCGTCCTCGCCGCCTGCGCCGCGCTCGTCGCCGTCTGCGTCCTGGCAGGATGCTCCTCCGCGCCCGCACTGACCTCGGACGAGGAGAAGGTCTGCCTGGCGGCGGCCGAGGAGGACTGGGCGACCGTCCACGAGGACCTGCCGTTGATCGACAACGCCGCCATCAGGAGACAGGCGGAGCGCCTGGGGGCCGAGGTCCGCTCGTTGACCCGGAAGGACGCGATGGCCTCGATCGTGCGCGTCTGCGTCGAGGCGGGCTGGCGCGACGTGGTCGCGGAGGCGAAGGCGTCGGAGCGGGCCGTCACGCAGGCGTCGCAGGCGGCACTCGCGGCCCGCAGGCCCGGGCCGCTGCGCACCGCCACCCTGCCGGCGCCCGCCTGCAACGGCCCCAGCCGCTACGCCCCTACGTCGTTCATGCAGACGACGCTCGACCTCGACACGGGCACGGCGACCACCAGTCAGGTCGCCGCCTCGGCCGGCTCCGACGGCACCAACCGGTCCACGGAGTCACCCGCCCCCTCGCCCCGGCCGAAGAGGTGGGCCGAGTACTACATCGCCGACTGCACCGCCGACCGGATCGCCCTCGCGTCCAACGTGATCCGGTTCCCGAGGGAGGTCCAGCGCCAGCCCGCCAGCCTGGCCGAGTGCGAGAAGACGGCCCGGGGCGGGGCGGTCCAGCCCGGGCGTGCCGGCCTGGCGATCGAGTCGCTCGTGGGCAAACGGTTCTGCGAGGTCCGGGAGCCGGGGGAGGGGCTGGAGAAGATGGGCGTGTACTTCACCGTACGGGCCGAGGGCGGGCCCCAGGACGGCGCGTACGCGATCACGATCGAGTACGCGCTGTACTGACCCACGACTGCCCCTGAGGAATGCCCCGCGGCCTGCCTCGCCGTGACCGTCTTCTGGCGGCCTTCCTCCCCGTGACTGTCGTGTGGCGGCTCGCTTCCCACGACCAGCTTCCGGTGCCTGGCTCTTCAGTCGAGGTCACCAGCCGGGTGACAGGCCGGCCGGGACGCCCGGCTCAGTGCTGCGACAGGAGGTGGGCGAGCTCCTGCTCCACCTCCTGCGTGGCCACGAACAGCAGCTCGTCGCCCGCCTCCAGCGGGTCGTCGTCGGACGGCACCAGGACCCGGCCCTCGCGCAGGATCGCCACGAGCGCCGAGTCGATCGGCCACGGCACCGAGCCGGCCCGCTGGCCCACGACGGGCGCGTCCTCGGCGAGCGTGAGCTCCACCAGGTTGGCCTGCCCCTGCCGGAACGTCAGCAGGCGCACCAGGTCGCCGACGCTGACCGCCTCCTCGACGAGGGCGCTCAGCAGGCGCGGCGTCGAGACGGCCACGTCCACGCCCCACGACTCGTTGAACAGCCACTCGTTGTTGGGGTGGTTGATCCGGGCGACCACGCGCGGCACGCCGTACTCGGTCTTGGCCAGCAGCGACACGACCAGGTTGACCTTGTCGTCCCCCGAGGAGGCGACGACGACGTGGCAGTTGTTGAGACCGGCCTCGTCGAGCGAGGCGATCTCGCAGGCGTCGGCGAGCAGCCACTCGGCCCGCGGCACGCTGTCGATCTTGATGGCCTTCGGGTCGACGTCGATGAGGAGGACCTCGTGGCCGTTCTCCAGCAGCTCGGCGGCGATGGACCGGCCCACGGCCCCGGCCCCCGCGATGGCGACGCGCATCAGTCGTCCTTCTCCGGTGCGGCGGCGAGCACCTTGTTGATCCGGTCCATGTCGTTCTCGGCGCCGATCACGTGCAGGATGTCGCCCTCCTGCAGCACGGTGTCGTCCGCGACGACCAGCGACTCGCCCATCCGGTTGATGAACGCGGCGCGGCACCGCGCCTTGGGCTCCAGGTCGACGGCGCGGGTGCCGATCCAGGACTGGTGGACGGGCACCTCGGCCAGGACGACGCGGCCGGTCGGGTCGCGCCACAGCGGCTCGGCGCCCTCCGGCAGGACACGCCGCAGGATCTGGTCGGCCGTCCAGCGCACGGTCGCCACCGTGGGAATGCCCAGGCGCTGGTAGACCTCGGCCCGCCGAGGGTCGTAGATGCGGGCCACGACGTTGTCGACGCCGAACGTCTCCCGCGCCACCCGGGCGGAGATGATGTTGGAGTTGTCACCGCTGGAGACGGCCACGTACGCGGCGGCGGACTCGATGCCCGCGTCGGTGAGCACGTCGCGGTCGAACCCGATACCCGTCACCCGCCGGCCGCGGAACCCCGCCCGCAACCGGCGGAACGCCTGCGGGTCGCGGTCGATGATCGCGACCGAGTGGCCGCCGTCCTCGAGGATGTGCGCCAAGGTCGAACCGACCCGGCCACACCCCATGATCACTATATGCATACTCCCCCGCATCTCGCGGTCGGCCGGTTGCTCGACACCAGTATGGCCTGATAGGGGAGCGCTCCGATGCGCGGCCATAACGGCGACTAGGCTCTGGTTACGTGGCGAAGGTGACAGATCTTCTGAAACGCGTCCTGGTAGGCCGGGCGTTGCGCAGCGGGCAGCTGCACGAGCAGCTCCTGCCCAAGCGCATCGCCCTGCCCGTGTTCGCCAGCGACGCGCTGTCCTCCGTGGCGTACGCGCCGCAGGAGATCCTCGTCATCCTGTCGCTGGCCGGAGTCTCGTTCTTCACCTACAGCCCGTGGATCGCCCTCGCCGTGGTGGTCGTCATGCTGACGGTCGTCGCGTCGTACCGGCAGAACGTGCACGCCTATCCCAGCGGCGGCGGCGACTACGAGGTGGCCACCACCAACCTCGGCCGCAACGCCGGCCTGACCGTGGCCAGCGCCCTCATGGTCGACTACGTGCTGACCGTGGCGGTGTCCGTGGCCAACGGCGTCGACTACGTGGGCGCCACGATCCCGTTCGTCGGCGAGCACAAGCCCGCCGTGGCCATCGCCATCGTCGTCCTGCTCACCGTGGTCAACCTGCGCGGCCTACGCGAGTCGGGCGTCGCCTTCGCCATCCCGACGTACGCGTTCATGGTCGCGGTGATCGGCCTCGTCGCGTGGGGCGGGTTCCGGCTGCTGGTGCTCGGCGACGAGCTGCACGCGCCGAGCGCGGAGTTCGGCATCGTGCCCGAGCAGACCAACCTGACGGCGTTCGCCGCCGCGTTCCTCGTGCTGCGCGCGTTCTCCTCCGGGTGCGCCGCGCTCACCGGCGTCGAGGCCATCAGCAACGGCGTGCCCGCCTTCCGCAAGCCCAAGAGCAAGAACGCCGCCACCACGCTGCTCATGATGGGCCTGGTCGCGATCACCATGTTCGGCGGCATCATCGCGCTCGGCCTGGCCTCAGGGGTGAAGGTGGCCGAGCCGTCCGTGGTGGCCACGGACCTGCTCAAGCCGGACGGAACGCCCGTCGGCCCCGGCTACTACCAGCAGCCGATCATCGCGCAGGTGGCCGACGCGGTCTTCGGCGGCGGTTCGGCGGCGTTCGTGGTGATCTCCGCGGTGACCGCGCTCATCCTGTTCCTGGCGGCCAACACCGCCTTCAACGGCTTCCCCGTGCTCGGCTCGATCCTGGCCCAGGACCGCTACCTGCCGCGCCAGCTCCACACCCGCGGCGACCGCCTGGCCTTCTCCAACGGCATCGTCATCCTCGCCGCGGCGGCCTGCCTGCTGCTGTGGGGGTTCAACGCCGACGTCAGCCGCCTGCTGAACCTCTACATCGTCGGCGTCTTCGTGTCCTTCACGCTCAGCCAGACCGGCATGGTCATCCACTGGACCCGCCACCTGCGGACGGAGACCGAACCGGGCGCCCGCCACCGCATGCACCGCTCCCGGGCCATCAACTTCTTCGGCGCCGTCATGACCGGGCTGGTGCTCGTCGTCGTGCTGCTGACCAAGTTCCTGGTGGGCGCGTGGATCGTGTGCCTGGCCATGCCGATCCTGTTCGTCATGATGAAGGGCATCCGCCGGCACTACGACAACGTGGCCGCCGAGCTGGAGATCACCGGCGAGTACGACGCGTCCATGCTGCCGGCCCGCAACCACGCCATCGTGCTCGTCTCCAAGATCCACAAGCCGACCCTGCGGGCCCTCGCCTACGCCCGAGCCACCCGACCCTCCACGTTGGAGGCCGTCACCGTGGGCGTCGACGACGAAGAGTCGCGCCAGCTGCAGGAGGAGTGGGAGCGGCGGGGCATCCCGGTGCCGCTCAAGATGCTGCACTCGCCGTACCGGGAGATCACCCAGCCGATCCTCGACTACGTCAAGACGCTGCGCCGGCGCTCGCCGCGCGACGTGGTGACGGTCTTCATCCCCGAGTACGTGGTCGGGCACTGGTGGGAGCACCTGCTGCACAACCAGAGTGCGCTGCGGCTGAAGGCCCGGCTGCTGTTCAAGCCCGGGGTGATGGTGACGAGCGTGCCGTGGCAGCTGCACTCCTCCGACCGGCTCAAGGGCCGCCCGGAGCCGTTCGCGGCCGGCTCGGTGCGCCGCTCCTGGCACGACGTCGTCAAGGACCAGGGGATCGAGACCCGCTGACGGCTCGGCCCCGGCGAGGGCCCGGCCGAGCAGGGCATAGGGTGTCGATGTGGAAGCGGAACAGGCATCTCTGGAGCTCACGGTCGGTCCTGTCGCGCACGGGGGCTGGTGCGTCGCCCGGCACGAAGGCCGCGTGGTCTTCGTCCGGCACGCCCTGCCCGGCGAGCGCGTCGTCGCCGCCGTGACCGAGGAGACGACCCGCTTCCTCCGGGCCGACGCCGTGGAGATCCTGGAGCCCTCGCCCGACCGGGTCGTCCCGCCCTGCCCCTACGCCGGCCCCGGCCGGTGCGGCGGCTGCGACTGGCAGCACGCCACCCTGGAGGCGCAGCGCGCGCTCAAGGCCGACGTGGTGGCCGAGCAGCTGCGCCGGCTCGCCGGCATCGACCGGAAGGTCGTGGTGGAGGAGGTGCCGGGGGCGCCCGACGGCCTCGGCTGGCGCACCCGCGTGCAGTTCGCCGTACGGGGGGACGGCGTGCCGGGCTTCCGCAAGCACCGCTCCCACGACATCCAGCCCGTCGACGCGTGCCTGATCGCCCACCCCGAGGTGGAGGCGGTCGGGGCGGAGCTGCGCGAGTGGCCCGGCGCGGCGGGCGTCGAAGTGATCGCCGCTACGGGCGGCGACCGCGCCGTCGTGGTCAAGCCGCGCCCGCGCCGCACCGTGGCCGTGCCCGACCTCGACGCGCCCGCCTCGATCCTGGTCGACCAGGGCAAGGGCCGCACGGTGCCGCGCCGCGGCCCGGGCGTGCTGCGTGAGCGGGTCGGCGACCGCGAGTTCCGGGTGTCGGGCAGCGGCTTCTGGCAGGTCCACCCCGGCGCCGCAGAGACCCTGCTGGACGCCGTCCTGACCTTCGCCGCGCCCGAGCCGGGGGAGTGGGCGCTCGACCTCTACTGCGGGGTCGGGCTGTTCGCCGCGGGCCTCGCCGAGGCGGTGGGGCCGGAGGGGGCGGTCTTCGGCCTGGAGTCCGAGGAGGCTGCGGTCCGCGACGCCCGCGCCAACCTGCGCGACCTCCCGCAGGCGCGGATCGAGCGCGGCCGGGTGGAGGAGGCGCTGGACCGCTTCCAGATCGAGCGCGCCGACGTGGTGGTGGTCGACCCGCCCCGCTCCGGCCTGGGCCGCGAGGTGGTGGACCGCGTCGCGAGCCTGGAGGCGCCGCGCGTCGTGTACGTCTCGTGCGACCCGGCGACGCTGGCCCGCGACGTGGCGTGGCTGGGCGAGCGGGGCTACGACCTGGCCGACCTGCGCGCGTTCGACGCCTTCCCGCAAACCCACCACGTGGAGTGCGTGGCGCTGCTGGTCAGAAGGCCGATCTAGCAACCGGCGCCAGGACGGCCGTCCAGGCGGGCTCCGCGACGCGAGCCGGCACGTCGCGTATCTCGATCTGGCCGGCCGGCCCGCCCCTGACCGTCCGGCGGCGGCCCAGCCCTTCGAGCCCGGCTTCCAGTCCTGGACGAGAAGCCCGAGCAGCGCCTCGTCCAGGAACTCGCCCATCACCCAGACCGAGGAGCGCAGCACGCCCTCGCGGACGAAGCCGTTGCGCTCGGCGGAGCGCAGCATCGCGGCGCCGACCAACGTGCCGCCGTCCGGCTCCACCACGGAGAACGGGGCGTGCCCCTGCTCCTTGTCGTCCACCGCGAACTGCGCGTCCTTCGAGCCGGGCGTGATCGGCCGCCACGGCCGGCCCACGGCCCGCGAGTGGGTGACCACGTCGTCGTAGAGCTCGGCCTGCGGGATCGGGATGTCGTCCTCATGCCGGGCCCGGAGCCCGACTATGTCGCCCTTCAGCATGCGAGGTTCCTGTCCGTCCGCGCCGGCCGGCGGCACATCACGCTCATGGCGCCGGGACCTCCTGGCGACGTGCCCGCCGTGACGACGGAACCGAAGGTCTACCCGGGCCTGGAGGAACGGGCCTGACGGGGCGAGGCGAGATCAGCACACTGGCGGGCACGTGCCAGGACGGCCGTCGCCGTGCCGCCCAGCATCATTCCGGCCCCGGCCAGGCAGAGCAGCATCGGCCGGGCAAGGGCGTGCAAGGCCATCGCCACCTGCGCCTCCCCGGCCTCCGTGCTCGCCCACACCTGCACGACGAAGAGGCCCTGATACAGCGCCCACACGATCAGCGCGGATCCAGCGGCCACGAACACGTACGTGATCATTCGCATCGCCGGATCGTACGGCTTTGGTCGCCATCCCGGGAGACCACGGGGTCACTGGAGTGACCGCCCTCGCGGCGACGCTGTACGTCCTGACTGGTGGTCTTCCGCCTGATTCGCTCGGATAAATGCGGATATGTGCGGGGTGGGTCTTCACCTGAGGCGTATAGATGGCCCTCCGGGGCGGGGATGTCTCTACCTGCTCCCCTCGGCGCCAGATGTTCTGAAGCTCCGCGCGTGGCAGGCTGACTCGCGGTGGCGGGGCCTTCACAGAACGGGGCGGTGCGGGCGGCTGCGAGATGTCGTCCGCGCAGGCTCGGAGGCATGGCCGCCGTCAGGCAGGTCTTCCGACGGAAGGAGCATGAATGAGCAGCAGTGTCGTGGCGCGCCGGCTCAACGATCACGTCGAGATCCACCACGTCGATCGGCCGGACGTGGTGCTGGAGGTGCCGCGCAAGGACTTCGCCGACCTGATCGCCGCGGTCATGCCGCTGGAGGCCGAGGTCACGGAGTCAGCGGCCTGATGTCCACGGTGGGGTCGGGCGTCAGAGAGTTCGCGACCTGACGTCTCATCCAACCTGCTGAAGCCCCCGCCGGCCTGGTGCCCGGCGGGGGCTTCCCCGACCGGGGGTTCAGGCCGCGCTCAGCGCCGCGCCGGCCGCCCAGTCGACGGACAGGACGTTGGCCACCTGCCGGCCCGCCGCCGGTGGCCGCTCCAGCGGGCGCAGCCGGTCGCGGCTCGCGTGCCGCACCTCGTCGAGGTGGGCGGCCGGGTACGCGGTATGAGCGCG
>NZ_JBFAIA010000240.1:0-10262 GCF_040654455.1 Nonomuraea sp. NPDC050691 | reverse complement strand
ATCACGTCGAGCCGGTGCCCGGCGAACGCGCGGGAGGTCGCGGTCACGGTACGCCCGGCGGGCGTGGGCGCGGAGAAGTGCGCGTCCACCACCCACACCCGGTCCTTGGGCCGGTGGACCCGCAGGTCGGACAGCGAGCGCCAGCGGTGCGCGGGTGTCGGCGTGGGCACCGGCGCGGGATGCGACGGCGGGGTGTCCAGGACGGCGACGACCACGCGGCGCGTCTCCGGCAGCAGCTTGTGCAGGGTGGCGGCGCGCCGCAGGTCGGCGGGCGTGCGGGCGAGCACCAGCACCTCCGCCGCCTGCTCGGCGGCGGAGAGGGGCTCCAGCAGGTCCCGGTCGAGGTCCACGGGCTCCGGCGCGCCGGCCGGGTCGTCCCCGGACGGATTCCCGGACGATTGTCCGGACAGGTTTCCGGACGGGTTTCCGGACTGGGGGCGGGGCAGGTCGGCGGCGGCGATCCCCGCGAGGAAGACCCGGGCGCCCGGCATCTCCGCCAGCAGCTCCGCGATCATCCCGCGCTCCTCAGATGCCTGATGAGCGAGGTCAGCCGCCCCTGCTCCCCAGAGTCGGCCCCGGCCTCGGCCGACAGGCGCTCGACCTCGGCCGACAGCCGTTCCACCTCCGCCTTGAGGCTCTTGACCTCGGCCAGCCGTTCGGCGGCCACGGCCCGCCACCTGGCGGCGTCACCGGCCGGCGACTGGGCCTCGGCGACGGGGACGAGCCCGTACTCGGCGCCGCTCACCCACAACGACCCGAACATCTCGTCCACCAGGTCGTCGTCCGCGCCGTTGAGCCGGGCCGCCCGGGCGAAGGCGGCGGTGCGTTCCAGCCGGGCCGCGACCACGCCGTGCGGCGACTCGGCCAGGGCCACGCAGACCAGGCCGAGCAGGTCGGCGTCCGCCAGCCGTACGAGCCGGGACAGCGTGTCGGCGCCGGGCGCCCAGCCGGCCGGCAGCCGCAGCAGGAACGGCGTGGGAGCCGCGGAGAGCGGCTCCTCCACGGCGAAGGAGACGCGCGGCTCGTGCCGGTAGAGGTGGGTGAGGAGGCGGGCGTCCAGGAAGGGCTCGTCCAGGCAGTCGCGCCGCCCGTCCGTGAGCTCGTCCCACGGGCCGGTGATCGTGACGGCCGCGTCGGCGGGCGTGCCCGCCAGGACCGCGTCCACCGCGCCGCGCGTCTCCTCGTACGTGGTCGCCGGCACGACGACCCGCACGTACGGCACGCGCCAGTGGCGGCGCGGGTGGGCCCGTAGCCAGCGCAGGTCGGGCACGAGGTCGCCCAGGTAGGACCAGTTGTGCCGGTGCACGTCCTTCTCGCGCCGCATGACCGTGGACGGGCCGACGTGCTCGGCGCAGGCCTCGGGGTCGGGGATGAACACCGCCCCCGCCTGCGCGAGCCGGTAGCCGAGCTCGGTGTCCTCGGCCATGTTGAGCCCGGTGTCGACGCCGCCCGCCGCGCGCAGCAGGTCGGCGCGCACGGAGCTGGAGGCGCCGGTGTGCAGCAGGTACGCCCCGGCGCCGGCGTCCTTCAGCATGCGCGTCGACTCCAGGGTCTTGCGCGTGTACGCCGACTGGACGCCCTCCTCGCCCGGCGCGTCCACGAACCGGGTGTCGCCGATCACCACGGCGTGGTCGATGAGGTGGTGCCAGCGCATGTGCGCCTCGATGTGCCCGGGCGCCAGGATCATGTCCGCGTCGAGCCAGTGGACCACGTCGCCGGTGGCGGCGAGCCGGCCGGTCTCCCGGGCAGCGCCCCGGCCCCAGCCCTCCGCCACCCGCACCACGCGCGCGCCCGGAACGTCGAGCGGCGGTTCGCTGCCGTCGTCGGCCACGACCACCTCGACCAGCTCGGCCGGGTAGGTCTGCGCGGCCAGCGACGCCACGGTCCGCTCCAGGTCCTCCTGGCGGCCGCGGGCGGGGATCACCACGGAGACGGTCAGCTCCGGCCGCCACGCCCCGATGGCCGGGGGCTCCAGCGTGCCGTAGTCGTTGTGCCTGACGCGGGGAACACGGGCCGCCCGGCTCATACCGGTCCCTTGGCCAGCGCGCGGACCTCGTCGCGCAGCTCCTCCACCTCTCGGGCGCGGACCATGGCGTTCACGCGGTCCTCGCCGAGCGAGGCCAGGATCGCCGACAGGTCCTCCTCGCGCCGGGCGGACGCCTGCTCCACGGCCGCGCTCAGCCGGTCGAGCCGCGTCTCGACGCGCCTGAGAGCGGTCAGGGTCTTCGCCAGCTCGCTCTCGTGTCTCTTGACCCGCAGGTCGATGCGTTGCGCCTTGCCGTCGAGGCGGCGCACGACGACCACGAGGAGGGCCAGGGCGGACAGCGCGATCAGGAACGCCCCCGTCGCCGCCGCCGCGCCCACGGTCACGAGCCCGCCGAGGACGAGCAGCACGAGGGCGGCGACGGCCAGGACTCCGAGGATCGCGGCGGCCGCTGCCAATCGGCGGGGCGTGAGCATCCGCGCAAAACCTTTCGTCGACATGGACATATCGGGCGTCGGGATTTATTGACACCTTAATCAACATTCGACACTACGTTGTCATAAGTTCCTGGAGACAATCTGGGAAAGATCCTTTGCAAGCTGGGAGATCACTCGGCGGGCTTTGCGCACCGGCTGGCGTGTCAGTCAAACGGGCGTAAGGTAGGCGCCGATCTCAGTCCCCCCCGGCCGAGGAGCACTGCACGCATGTCCGTCACCCCCTGCGGCTTCACGCGCACGCCGGACCAGGGGCTCGCCCGCCTCCGCTGGAGCGGGGCCGGGTGGGCGACCGACGGGCAGCCCCCCGAGACCGCGGAGCCACCGCCCGCCTCGGCGCCACCGCCGCCCCCCACCCCGGCGCCCGCCTCGACGCCGCCCGCCTCGACCCGCACCCAGCCGCCCGACATCGCCGCCCTGCGCCCGCTGCGCGGCCTGGAGGTCGACTGGCCCGCCGGCCCGGTCCCGCTCGACGACGTCGTACGGCTGGCCGCCGCAGGGGTCCCGCTCACCGCGGCCCACGCGCCCGCCTGGGTGCCCGCCGGCCTCGCGGCCCTGCTCACCGACCGGTCCTGGCTCGCCCACGAGCCCGACGGCACCGTCCGCTGCCTGGCCGACCTGCGGCGCGAGGAGCACAGCGTGCGACTGCGCCGCCTGGTCCACCGGCCCGCGAACCCGCCGTCGGTCAGCGTCGTCATGGCCACCAAGCGTCCCGAGCTGGTGCCCGGCGCGCTCGCCCAGATCGCCCGCCAGCGCGGGGCCGAGGTCGAGGTGCTCCTGGGACTGCACGGGGTGCCGTACGAGAGCGTTCGCCAGGCGGTCGAGGACCTCCAGCTGCCCGTCGCCTGGAAGGAGGTGCCCGCGGAGGTGCCGTTCGGCACGGTGCTCAACGAGGCGGCCGCCCTGGCCGGCGGCCACTACCTCGCCAAGTGGGACGACGACGACTGGTACGGCCCCGACCACCTCGCCGACCTCGTCATGGCCCTGACCTACTCCGGCGCCGACGTGACCGGCACCTCCGGCGAGTTCTTCTACCTGGAGCCGCTGCGGGCCACGATCCGGCGCAGCGCGTTCGCCAGCGGCGCCGCGTACCGCAGCGAGGTCTGGTCCGACCACGTGGCCGGCGGCACCATCCTGGTCTCCCGCGAGGACTTCCACCGGATCGGCGGGTTCCCCGCCCAGCCGCGGGCCGTCGACCGCGACTTCCTCAAGGCCGCCTCCGAGGTCGGCGCGAGCATCTACCGCACCCACGGTCTCGGCTACGTGCTCAGGCGAGGGCTCAGCGGCGCGCACACCTGGCAGCTCCCGCTCGCCCACTTCCTCAAGGTGGCCACCAGCCAGTGGCGCGGCTTCCGGCCGAGCCTGCTCATGGAGGACGCGGACGCGCGGGTGGAGGCGGCATGAGGGCGGCCCCGGAAGACGCGGGTGGAGGCGGCGTGAGGGTCCGTGGCAACGACTACCGGGTCCTCTTACCGGCCGAGGACTTCACGCCCCGCCTGACCGTCAGCGTGATCGTCCCCGCGTACGGCGGCCAGGACAAGCTCGACCTCGCGCTGGCCGCGCTGGCCCGGCAGACCTACCCGGCGGAGCTCACCGAGGTCGTGGTCGTCGACAACGGCAGCACGCCCCCGCTGCGGCTGCCGGCCGTCCGGCCGCCCGGCACGCGCCTGATCACCTGCGACACCCCGGGCCGGGCCGCGGCCCGCAACGCCGGGCTGGCAGAGGCGAGCGGCGACGTCGTCCACTGGCTCGACTCCGACGTGCTGCTCACGCCGGGCGCGATCGAGGCCCACATGCGCTGGCACCACGCCGCGCCGTACCTCGTCGTGACCGGCTACATCCGGTTCACCGGCGCGGCGGTGCCCGCCGAGCTGCCCGACGACCTGGAGAAGGCGTTCGAGCCGGCCGAGCCCCACGGCTGGATCGTCGACCTGGTCGAGCGCACCGACGGCCTGACGGACAACCCGCAGCGGCCCTTCAGCCTGCACGTCGGCGGCGCCACCTCGGTCGCGGCCCGGCTGGTCGAGGCGGCCGGGCCGATGGACGACGACCTCGTCCTCGGCCAGGACACCGAGATGGGCTACCGGCTGGCCCAGGCCGGCGCGGTGTTCGTGCCCGAGCCGCGCGCCCGCGCCTACCACCTCGGCCCCACCATGCGCATGCGCGACAAGGAGCGCATCGACCGGGTCAGCCACGCGTTCGTGGCCGACCGCATCCCCTCCTACCGGTGGCTGCGCTCCCATCCGGGCCGCCAGTGGAAGGTCCCGTACGTCACCGCCGTGGTCGACGGCACGGCCGGGTACGAGAGCGTGCGCGCCACGGTGGACGCGCTGCTCGCCGGCACGGTGCCCGACCTGTCGGTCGTCGTCACCGGGCCGTGGGAGTCGCTGGAGCGCGAGCGCCGCGCCCCGCTCACCGATCCCGGGCTCGACCTGGTGCTCGTCCACGGCCATTACCGGCACGAGGGGCGGGTACGGCTGGCGGAGGCCGCCGAGGTGGACCCGGCCGTGCCGTACGTGCTGCGCCTGCCGCCGGGCTGGGCGCCGGGCGAGGACAGCCTCGCCCGGATGCTCGACCTGTGCCGTGACGAGGGGCTGGGCCTGGTCAGCGTGCTCCTGGAGGAGACGGCCGACGGGGTGGTGGCGGCCCGGCTCGAACGCTCCGCCGCCTTCGCCCGCGCCCGCGTCGTCGCGCGGCCCGGCGAGGACCTCGACGACGTGGTGGACGAGGTGGCGGGCGTGATCTGGGTCGAGGGCGAGACGTACGCCTTCACCACCGAGCCCGCGGCCGTCACCGGCCGCCGCGGCGCCCTGCGCGCCCGCGCCGAGGCGCAGGCGGAGGTCGCGCGGCTGACCAAGGAGGTCGAGCGGCTGCGCGGCCAGGTGGGCAAGTGGCGCGACGAGGCCGGCCGGTGGCGCAAGACCACGGTCGAGCTGCGCCGCGAGGTCAGCGGCCTGCGCCGGCAGCTCGCCGCGGCCAACCGCGCTCAGCAGGGCATGCGCGCGATGCTGTCCATCACGGTCAAACGCGCCCTCGGCAAACGCCCGCGCGCCTGATCCCGGGGGTGGGCGCCTCTGGGAGGGCGGGCGCGGGGCGTGCCGGGAAGCGGCGTCAGCCGGAGCGGAGGGCCGACTTCAGGCGGCCGAGCAGGGACCGCTCGGCCTCCGGCGAGTCCGGCGTGTGGACCGTGACCGGCGCGGGCTTCGCCGGGGCCGCCGGCTTGGCGGGACGCGCCTGCTCCGGGGAACCGGAGCCGGAGCCGACCGCGGAGCCAGAGCCGGACCCGGCGGTCGTGGCGCCGGGGGAGGCGGCGGCCGGGGGAGCGGCCGGCGGCCAGTAGCGGTCCGGTGCCACGTGCCGCACGCCGTGGGTGGTCGCGATGATCTCGTCCAGGTCGCCGCCCGGCTCGGTCAGCAGCAGCGCCCGGCCGAGCGCGGAGGTGCGTTCGAGCCGTGCCGCGCGCCCGTCGGGCAGGTCCACGACGAGCACGCCCGTGAGGTCCTTCTGCACGTCCTCCACCATGCGCTCCAGCGTCGCCCGGTGCAGTGGCACGTCCACCGGCCCCCGGTAGCGGAACGGGGCCGGGGCGGGCGTGGGCGCCGCCTCGTCGATCAGCCTGATCCGGTCGTCGTGGGCGAACAGGTCGCGCATCAGCCGCAGCTCGAAGCACGGGTCGCCGAGCACCGAGCGCCGCCCCTCGCGCAGCAGCGACCAGGGCCCCACCAGCGTGACCACCACGTCCTGGAGCTTGCCGTCCAGCGCGGCGGCCACCGCCTGCCGTACGACGGCCTCGGAGGTGTCCGTCACGTCCAGAACGATCTCGACGTACGGCGCCAGCCACCGCCGCCCGCGGTCCTTGCGCAGGTCGCGGCGGAGCGGGATGCGATGGGCGAGGTACGGCTCGACGGCCCGCACCGCGCGCTCCCGGTCGCGGTGCTGCGCGGGCAGCCCCAGGTGGACGGCGCGCGCCTCCATGTCGGGGATGAACACCACGCCGTACATGGCCAGCCGGTAGGCGAACTCGGTGTCCTCGCCCCGCAGCACGGTCGGGTCGAGCCCGCCCACGGCGTGGAAGACCTCGCGCGGCAGGGCGACCGTGGGCCCCGTGCACACGTGGTACGGGTTGCGGCTCTTGCGCAGCCCGTCGGTCTTGGCGATCGTCGCCTCCGTCGAGCTGGCCACCGCCTTGTCCAGGTCGAACAGCTCTCCCAGGTCTCCCGCACGGAAGACCTCGTCCGGGGTGAGCGGCGGCGCCTCGACGAACCGCTTCATCCCGATCGTGACCAGGTAGTCGGTGAGGTGGTGCCAGCGGGCCATCGCCTCGATGTGCTCGCGGCAGGGCACCATGTCGGCGTCGAGCCGCTGGATGATCTCGCCGTCGGCGGCGTTGGCCCCGGTGTTGACCGCGTTGGCGATACCCCAGCCGGTCTCCACGGGGACCAGGCGGGTGTTGCCCGGGCGGATCTCCGGCAGGCGGATCGGCGGCTCGCTGCCGTCGTCCACGACCAGGACCTCCATGAGGTGACCCGGGTACGTCTGCGCGGCGAGCGCCGCGAGCGTCAGGTCCAGGTGCGGCCCGCCGTGCGCGGGAATCACCACGCTCACGGACCGGGCAGGCGTCCAGGCGCCGAGCTCCGGCTGCTGCAAAGGAGAAAAGTCGTTCTGCGTCATGGCAGGACGCGCGTTCATGTTGGTGACCCCCTGGCCGAGACTTTATCGGGAGATGCTGAGAATTTCCTGTAATGCGGGACACCCGTCGGAACCCCTCAGGGACCGGCTCGTCCTGTGGACGGGGGTCGGCGGCGCACCCTCGCACCCCGTACACTCGGGCGCAACACCGCAGGCAGGGAGTCATCATGAGCAGGTCGTGGCGTGGCCTCATCGAGGAGTACCGAGAGCGCCTTCCGGTCACCACGAGGACGCCGGTCGTCACGCTTCTGGAGGGCGGCACGCCCCTGGTGCCCGCGCACCGCGTCTCGGCCCTCACCGGCTGTGACGTCTACCTCAAGGTCGAGGGCGCCAACCCGACGGGCAGCTTCAAGGACCGTGGCATGACCATGGCCATCAGCAAGGCCGTCGAGGAGGGTGCCAAGGCGGTCATCTGCGCCTCCACCGGCAACACCTCGGCCTCGGCCGCCGCCTACGCCGTGCGCGCCGGGCTCACCTGCGCCGTGCTCGTGCCCCGCGGCAAGATCGCCATGGGCAAGCTGGCCCAGGCGCTCGTCCACGGGGCCACCCTGCTCCAGGTCGAGGGGTCGTTCGACGACTGCCTGGAGATGACCCGCAAGCTGTCCTCCAGCTACCCCATCGCGCTGGTCAACTCGGTCAACCCGTTCCGGCTCCAGGGCCAGAAGACGGCCGCGTTCGAGATCGTCGACACGCTCGGCGACGCGCCCGACATCCACTGCATCCCGGTGGGCAACGCCGGCAACATCTCCGCGTACTGGATGGGTTACCAGGAGTACCTCGCCGACGGGGTGTCGTCCAAGGCGCCGCGGATGTTCGGCTTCCAGGCGAGCGGCGCGGCGCCGATCGTGACCGGCGCGCCCGTCGCCCACCCGCACACGATCGCCACCGCCATCCGCATCGGCAACCCCGCCTCGTGGGAGCTGGCCACCGCCGCCCGCGACGAGTCCGGCGGCGCCATCCAGTCGGTCACCGACCGGCAGATCGCCGCCGCGTACAAGCTGCTGGCCCAGGAGGAGGGCGTGTTCGTCGAGCTGGCCTCGGCGGCCAGCGTCGCCGGCCTGCTCCAGGCGCACGCCGAGGGGCTCGTCGAGCCGGGGCAGCGGATCGTCTGCACGGTCACGGGCAACGGCCTGAAGGACCCCGACTGGGCCATCTCGGGCGCCCCGGCGCCGGTCACGGTGCCCATCGACGTCCACGCGGCGGCCGCGGCCCTCGGCCTGGCCTGACCCGCGTCAGAACTCACCGACGAGCCGGGACTCAGCCGGCGATCGCGGCGTGTGGAGAGGAAGACCTGATCGGATGGGTAGCGTGCTGATCCGCGTGCCTGCCACGTCGGCCAACCTGGGCCCCGGCTTCGACGCGCTCGGCCTCGCCGTCGGCCTGTACGACGAGGTGGAGGCGGAGCTGACCGCCGAGCCCGGCGTCGAGGTGACGGTCCGGGGCGAGGGCGCGGGCGAGCTGGACCTCGGCGAGGGGCATCTGATCGTCACGGCCATGCGCCGCGCGTTCGACCGCATGGGGGCCGCGCAGCCGGCCGGCATCCGGGTGAACTGTCTCAACCGCATCCCGCACGCCCGTGGCCTCGGCTCGTCGTCTGCGGCCATCTGCGCCGGCATCCTCGCCGCCCGCGCGCTCGCCTCCCCCGACGGGGCCGCCGGATTCGGCGACGACGAGGTGTTCGCGCTGGCCACCGAGATGGAGGGGCACCCCGACAACGTGGCCCCGTGCCTGGCCGGTGGCCTGACCGTGGCCTGGATGGAGCAGTCCGGCGCACCGCGTATGGTGAAGCTGGTTCCCGACGCGCGTGTGCGTCCTGTCGTGCTCGTCCCGGCGACACGGCTGGCCACGGAGAAGGCGCGGGGGCTGCTTCCGAAGGACGTGCCCCACAAGGACGCCTCCTTCAACGCCGGCAGAGCCGCGTTGCTGATCGCCGCCCTTACTCAGCGGCCCGATCGGGACCTGCTCATGGCGGCGACGGAAGACCGGCTCCACCAGCACTACCGCGCGCCTGCCATGCCCGGGAGCGCGGATCTGGTACAACGGCTGCGTGCGGCGGGTGTGCCCGCTGTCGTCTCCGGCGCGGGTCCCACGATCCTCGCGTTTGCGACACCGGATTCGCAGGATTTGATCGCGCCCGAAGTGGGTAATGACTGGCACATCCAGCAAATGGACGTCGACCAGGTCGGTGCGAACGTTCAGTTTCCCGAGACACGCTGATGCCTCTTTAGACCTCCAGGGAATAGCCGTGTGCGCTGGTGATGTTAGGCTGATAGCCGCACCAGATGCCCCTCTGTTGGGTGCGTGCTTGTCAGCCACACATCGCTGCATCATGCTTCACGTCGCGAGGCGTGAGCAGCGCGGCTGTCTCCCCGGAACCCGTCGCCTCCGGTTGGCCCACACCCGGTTGGCCCGACGCGAGGCGGCGACGACGGGGATCTGCGCGTTCGAATCACCTCGACATCTGGCTGGCGACAGCAATCTGGGGGGTGTCTTCCACGCGCCACCGGCCTGTGGCTGCCTGGACGAGCCTCTCCCGATGAGTGGCGACCGTCCCCAGCGGCGGCCGAAGATCGCAACGTGCACCCCGACCCGGTCTGTTGCTCCGGATCGCAAGCACCTCCGGGACGCCCGGCAGAACGAAACCGGCGCCCGACCCCTGGGAAGGACCTTTTAGTTGAGCGACACCACCGAACTCCTCTCCGACGCATCAGGCTCGCCTGCGCAGCCGGCGTCCGGCGACACCCCCTCCCGTGCCGCGAAGCCTCGCGCGCGTCGCTCCGGCACCGGCCTGTCCGCGAAGGTGCTGCCCGAGCTGCAGAAGATGGCCGCCGAGCTGGGCATCAGCGGCACCGGGCGCATGCGGAAGAGCCAGCTCATCGCGGCCATCCAGGAGAAGCAGGGCGGCTCCGCGGAGGGCGCGAGCGCGTCCGCTCCCGTGGCCGAGGCACCCGCCGTGGCGGAATCGGCTCCCGCGGCGGAGCGCCCCACCCGGGCCCGCAGGGAACGTTCCCGCGTCAAGCCCGCCGACGACCCCGCGCCGCAGGCCGCCGAGCCCGCCGCCGCCCCGGCTGAGCCGGTGGCCGCCGCCGCTCCGC
>NZ_JBFAIA010000239.1:0-10441 GCF_040654455.1 Nonomuraea sp. NPDC050691 | reverse complement strand
TGTGGAACCACGACGACGACCAGGGCATCGGCGTGCTCGCCGCCATCAAGGAGGCGGGACGCAAGGAGTTCTTCATGGTCGGCGCCTGGTCGTGGCGGGAAGGGTTGGGCGGGGGAGCGGCGTCGCCGTGCTCGCGCAGGACGTCCCGCAGGTCGCGTACGGTCATCGGGAGACCTCCTCCAGGATCGATTCGTCCACGCGCAGCTTGGCCAGGGCCTTCGCGGTCTGGCTCTTGACCGTCCCGGTCCCGCAGCCGAGCGTCCGCGCCACCTCGGTCACCGGCAGGTCCTCGTAGAAGCGCAGCACGATCACCGCGCGCTGCCGGGCCGGGAGGCGGCCGACCGCCCTCCACAGTGCCTCCCGGTCACCGGCGCGCTCGGCGCCGCCGTCCACGGGTGTGTCCGGCAGGTCGTCGCTGGGCAGCTCGCGCCGCCACTTCCGCCGCCACCACGACGTGTACGTCGTGACCAGCACCCGGCGCACGTACGCCTCCGGGTCCTCCACGCCCGGCCAGGCGAACCACGCCTTGGCCAGCGACTCCTGCAGCAGGTCCTCGGCCAGCGCCCACTCGCGGGTCAGCAGGTAGGCCGTGCGTAACAGGCGGTCCGACCGTGCCTGCACGAATTCCTGATAGATCGCCCTGTCCGCCACCAGTCCGCCTCCCGCCGGCGCGGCGCGCCGCACGCGTGTCCTCCGGCCCTCCCGGTGAGGGCCACTGCGGCTAGTGACGCATCGACGCGCCTGCCAGGTTGCCCGGCCAGGAGACCGAAAAGGCCGGTCGCCCGCCGGGGGGCGAAAAGCCGGTCGCCCGTCACGGGAGTGGGAACCGGGTCGCCGGTCGCGAGCGGGACCGCAGAGCCGGGACGAGGAGGTCAGGCGACGCGGCCCGCCCGCACGATCGTGAACGGGGCCAGCTCGCCCAGCCCGCGCACCGACAACCGGTTGACCGGGCGCAGCTCGAAGGCGCGGTCGCCCTCCAGCTCCTCGGCCATCTCCGGGTCGGCCAGGATCGTGCCGGGCCGGGCCAGCGCCGTGAGCCTGCTGGCCAGGTTGACCGTCGTGCCGAACACGTCGCCCATCCGCCAGATGACCGGCCCCGCGGCCAGCCCGACCCGCAGCTCCGGCATTCCCCGGACCTTGGCGTGCGTCTCCAGCAGCCGCAGCCCGATCTCGGCGGTCTCGTGCGCCTTGCCGGAGACGAACAGCACCGAGTCGCCGAGCGTCTTGACCACGCGGCCGCCGGAGGAGGTCACGACGTCGGCCGAGCGGCCCTCGAACCTGTCGACCAGCGTGGCCAGCTCCCGCTCGGTGATCTGCCGGCTCAGCCGGGTGAACCCGACGAGGTCGGCGAAGCCCACCGCCAGCCGTACCGCGCTGTGGTCCTGGTCGGCCATGCGCCCGGCCGCGGCGGCGAGCTGCCGCTGCCACGAGTAGACGAGCAGCCGCGCGAGAGGGGGCACCACCCGGTCGGCCCGGCGGCGCCAGGCGCGGGCCCGCTCGGCCAGCGGCACGCCCGCCTGGTCCAGCTCCTCGGCGCCGAGCTGCGCCTGCGACTCGGCCAGGCGCGTGGTGGCCCGGCCCAGCGAGCGGGCGATGAGCAGTACGTGCTCCTCGTCGTAGACGCCGGAGCTGACCATGCCGAGCAGGGTCTTCAGCGCCTCCACGTCGGAGTCGGTGAACTCGACGGCGTCGTCGGCCACGTTCGGGAAGCCGAGCGCGCGCCAGAACCGGCGCGCGCGGTAGACCGGCACCCCGGCCATCTCCGCGACCTGGTGGCTGGTGTAGCGACGGGGCTCGCGCAGGAACGCCTCGGCGAGCCCGTCCGAATCCTCGCGCGCCACGGCTGCAAGATACACCCGTTACCGGCGGATCGCGTGTCCAAATCCCAAGGTGGCCGGACATGTCCCGCTCCAGCCGGATCGCCGCGGCCGGCCCGCCCGTCCGGCAGGGCATGGGCCCGCACCGGCAGGGCGCGGGACCGGCCGGTCAGGACGCGGGACCGGCCGGGCAGGGCTTGCGGCCACTTCGGCGTGGGGCGCGGGGCTACTCCAGCAGGGCGCGCAGCGCGGGACGCTCGGCCGCCGGCACGTACCCGGCGTAGTAGTCGTACATCGTCTGCCGCGCCAGCCGGGCCGCCAGCGGGCCGTCGCCGTCGCGGACGGCGGCCAGCACCTCCTCGTGGTGGCGGATGCTGCGCCGCATCAGGGCGTCCCGGTCGGGCGCGTCGGCGAGCCGGTCGGCGACCAGCCCGAGCACGATCGAGCGCACCACCTCGACGCAGATCTGGATGAGCTTGTTGCCGCTGGCCCGCGCCACCGCGTCGTGGAAGGCCACGTCGGCGGCGCCGAACGCGTCGTAGCCCTCCTGGGCCGCCTCCCGCATCCGCTCGATGGCCGCCTCCATCTCGGCGAGCTGCCCGGGGGTGCGCAGCCGGGCCGCCAGCAAATTCGCCGAACCGTCGAGCACCATCCTGAACTGCACCAGCTCGCCCAGCGACAGCCCCTCGACCCGGGCCAGCGAGGCCATGGACTTCTGCAGCGCGTCGGAGGTGAACGGCAGCACCTCCGCGCCGTGCGGGTCGCCGGGACGCGAGCGCACCAGGCCACGCGCCTGGAGCACGCGCAGCGCCTCGCGCACCGTGGACCGGCTGACCGAGAACTGGCCCATCAGGTCGCGCTCGCTCGGCAGCCGCTGCCCGGGGCACAGGGAGCCGCTCTCGATGGCCTGCTCGACCTGCTCCACGATCCGCTCGTAGGCGCGTACGGTGCGCACCGGCTCGAAGCGTGGACCACTCATGAAGCCCCCTTGACCTGAGCCGTCGTCGGCTGGCAATGTGCGTAGCCTACTGGTCCGACCAGTGCACTAGCCAGGGCACCAGCCAGGAGGCTTGAACATGAGGCGCATCGGCATCTGGATCGCCCTGGGCGGTCTCCTGCTGGGCACGGCGGCGTGCGGCGGCGGCTCGGGTGGCCGCTCCGGCGGGACGGCCGCGAAGGAGTCGCTGTCGGTCGGGTTCGTGGCCGAGCCGGCCAACCTCGACTTCACCTCGACCGAGGGCGCCGCGATCCCGCAGGCTCTGCTCGTCAACGTCTACGAGGGCCTGGTCAAGCTCGACCAGAACGGCGAGATCCAGCCGTTGCTGGCCGAGAAGTGGGACGTCTCGTCCGACCGCAAGACCTACACCTTCACCCTCCGCAAGAACGTCGCCTTCACCAGCGGGGCCCCGTTCACGGCCGACGACGTCGTCTTCTCCCTCGGCCGCGTGCGGACCGACTGGAAGCTGAAGATCAAGTCGCAGCTCGACGTCATCGACAAGGTGGACAAGAAGGACGACGCGACGGCGGTCGTCACGCTCAAGCGGCCCAGCAACGGCTTCCTCTACGCGCTGGCCACCCGGCTCGGCGCGATGTTCAGCCGCACCGGCGTCGCAGACCTGGCCAACAAGCCCGTCGGCACCGGCCCCTACCAGCTCGGGGCCTGGAAGCGGGGCGACTCGATCCGGCTGGACGCCAACCCGAAGTACTGGGGGACCAAGCCGGCGATCAACGCCGTGACCCTGAAGTACTTCAAGGACGCCACGGCCATGAACAACGCGCTGCTGACCGGCGGCATCGACGTCATCTCCAGCGTCCAGGCGCCCGAGTCGCTCCAGCAGTTCGCCGACCCCAACCGGTTCGCCACGGTCGAGGGCACGACCAACGGCGAGGTGGTGCTGTCGATGAACAACGGCCGGCCGCCGTTCAGCGACAAGAAGGTGCGCCAGGCCGTCCGGTACGCGATCGACCACAAGGCGCTGCTCGACACGGCCTGGGCCGGGCGCGGCAAGCCGATCGGCTCCATGGTCCCGCCCACCGACCCCTGGTACGAGGACCGCACCGGCGACTACCCCTACGACGCCGCCAAGGCCAAGGAACTGCTCGGCGGCAAGACGTACACGGTCAAGATGCGCATCCCCAACCTGCCCTACGCCGTGGCCTCGGCCCAGGTGGTCAAGTCGCAGCTCGCGCAGGTGGGCATCACGGCCGACATCGAGCCGCTGGAGTTCCCGGCCCGCTGGCTGGACGTGGTGTTCAAGCAGGGCGACTACGACATGTCCATCATCAACCACGTCGAGCCCCGCGACATGGGCATATTCGGCGACAAGTCGTACTACTTCAGATACGACAACCCCGAGTTCGGCAAGCTGCTCGCCTCCGCCGACGAGGGCAGCGAGCAGCAGCAGACCGACGACCTCAAGCAGGCCGCCAAGCTCCTGTCCGACGACGCGGCGGCCGACTGGCTGTTCCTGTTCCCCAACCTGATCGTGGCCAAGAAGGGCGTCACCGGGCTGCCCCAGAACGCCATCGCCGAGTCCTTCGACTTCACCGGGCTCGCCAAGCAGTGATCGTCTACCTGCTGAAGCGGCTGGTGGTGCTCCTCGCGAGCGTCGCCGCCGCCGGCGTGGCGGTCTTCGCGTTCATGGCCGTGCTACCCGGCGACCCGGCCGAGATCGCGCTCGGCGTCAACGCCACGCCCGACGCGGTCGCCGAGCTGCGCGCCCGCTTCGGCACCGACCGGCCGCCCGTCACCCAGTTCCTCGACTGGTTCGGCGGCCTGGCCCACGGCGACTTCGGCACCTCGTACGTCACCAGCTCCCCGATCGGCCCGCAGATCGCCGACCGCCTCGGCGTGACCGCGGTGCTCGTGCTCGGCGGCATGGTGGTGGCGCTGCTCGTCGCCGTGCCCGCCGGCACGTTCGCCGCCGTCCACCACCGCGACCCCCTGGGCGCCGCCATCAGCGCCGTCAGCCAGGTCGGCATCGCGATCCCCGCGTTCCTCGCGGGCATCCTGCTGGTGTTCGTCTTCGCGGTGAAGGCGCAGGCGCTGCCCTCGGGCGGCTACGTGCCGATCGCCGACGACCCGGCCGAGTGGCTGCGCGGCCTGCTGCTGCCGTGGCTGTCGCTCGGCCTCGTGCAGGGCGCCGTCCTCACCCGGTACGTGCGCAGCGCCGTGCTCGACGTCATGCGCGAGGACTACCTGCGTACGGCCCGCGCCAAGGGCCGGGGCCGCATGGGCGCCCTGTGGCGGCACGGCCTGCGCAACGCCTCGATCCCCGTGGTGACCGTGCTCGGCCTCCAGCTCGCCACCCTGCTGATCGGCGCCGTG
This sequence comes from Nonomuraea sp. NPDC050691, assembly GCF_040654455.1. Lineage (NCBI taxonomy): Bacteria > Bacillati > Actinomycetota > Actinomycetes > Streptosporangiales > Streptosporangiaceae > Nonomuraea > Nonomuraea sp. NPDC050691. The sequence continues at coordinate 5,296 of NZ_JBFAIA010000239.1, read as the reverse complement.
GTGGTGGAGCGGGTGTTCGTCATCCCGGGGCTCGGCGACCTGCTGCTGAACGGCGTGGCCGGACGCGACCTGCTGCTCGTCCAAGGGGTGGTGATGGTGCTGGTGGCCGCCGTCCTACTGATCAACTTCGTGGTGGACGTGTGCTACGCCGCCCTCGACCCCCGGCTGCGGGGCGCCCGATGAGCGGCCGGCGCCTCAACCTGGGCCTGGTGACCGGCGGCGCGCTGGTCGGCGTCGTCGTGGCCGCCGCGCTCGTGTCCTTCGTGTGGACGCCGCACGACCCGACCCTCGTCGACGCGGCCGGGAAGCTGCGCGAGCCCGGCGGCGGCTACCTGCTCGGCGCCGACAAGTTCGGCCGCGACACGCTCAGCCAGCTGATGGTCGGCGCCCGCACCACCCTGTACGTGGGGGTGGTCGCCGTGGGCATCGCCGCCGTCGTAGGCACGCCGCTGGGCGTGGCCGCCGGCATGGCGTCCCGCTCCCGCGGCTGGGTGTCGGAGCTCATCATGCGGGTCAACGACCTGGTGTTCGCGTTCCCGGCGCTGCTGCTGGCCGTCATGCTGGGCGCGGTGTACGGGGCGGGGACGCTGACCGCGATGATCGCGATCGGGGTGGCCACCGTGCCGGCGTTCGCCCGGGTGGCCAGGGCGGCGACGATGCAGGTCATGGTGACCGACTACGTGCTGGCCGCGCGGGCGGCCGGCCGCCGGGGCCCGGCCATCGCCGTACGGCACGTGCTGCCGAACATCGGCTCGGTGCTCATCGTCCAGGCGTCGGTGTCGTTCGCCATCGCCATCCTCGCCGAGGCGGCGCTGTCGTTCCTCGGCTTCGGCACCCGCCCGCCCACGCCGTCGTGGGGCCGCATGCTCCAGGAGTCGCAGGAGCTGCTGTTCTCCACGCCCCGCCTGGCTCTGTGGCCGGGCCTGGCCATCGCGCTGGCCGTGCTCGGCTTCAACCTGCTCGGCGACGGCCTGCGCGACCATCTCGACCCGAAGCTGAGGAGCGCCCGTGGTTAGGGGACCCGTGGTCAGGGGGATCAGTGCTGACGGTTGAGCGGCTGAGCGTGCGGGCCGAGGACGTCGAGCTGGTGCGGGAGGTGTCGTTCGGCATCGGGCCGGGCGAGCGGGTCGGCCTCATCGGCGAGTCGGGCTCCGGCAAGTCGCTGACCGCGCTCGCGCTCATGGGGCTGCTGCCCGACGGCGTCACCGCGTCCGGCACGGCCCGGCTGGGCGGTCGCGACCTGGTGGGCGTGCCCGAGCGGCGGCTGAAGGACCTGCGCGGCCGTACGGTGTCCATGGTCTTCCAGGAGCCCATGACGGCGCTGAACCCCCTGATGCGGGTCGGCGCGCAGGTCGCGGAGGTCATGACCCTGCACGGCGTCGCCGCGGGCCGCGCGCGGGAGCGCGCCGTCGAGCTGCTCGGCCGGGTGCGGCTGCCCACGCCGGAGCGGATCGCCCGCTCCTACCCGCACCAGCTGTCCGGCGGCCAGCGGCAGCGGGTCATGCTCGCCATCGCGCTGGCCAACGAGCCCGACCTGCTCATCTGCGACGAGCCGACCACCGCGCTCGACGTGACCGTCCAGCGGCAGATGCTGGAGCTCATCGCCGAGGTCGCGCCCGCGCTGCTGTTCATCACGCACGACCTCGCCGTCGTCGCCTCGCTCTGCGAGCGGGTGCTCGTCATGTACGGCGGGCGGGTCGTCGAGAGCGGGCCCCTGCGCGAGGTGTTCAAACACCCCCGCCACCGCTACACCGAGGGCCTGCTGGCCGCCTCCCGGCTGCCGCCGCGCGGCACCCGCCTGGCCACCATCCCGGGCGCCGTGCCCGCCGCCGGGCGCTTCCCCGGGGGCTGCGTGTTCCGCGACCGCTGCGGCCACGCCACGGAGGCCTGCGAGACCGCCCCGGAACTGACCGCCCCCGATCCGACCGCCCCCGATCCGACCGCACCGGAACCGGCCGCCCCCGAACCGGCCGCACCGGAGCTGACAGGAGACGGCCATGCCTTCGCATGCTGGCACCCCCGAGGCTGACCCCGTGCGCACGCCCGCCGGGGACTCCGCCCGGGAGCCGCTGATCGAGGTGCGCGACCTCACCCGCGTCTACCGCCGTCCCCGCACCTCCCTCACCCGCCCCGGCGAGGACGTGCACGCGCTCAAGGGCGTGTCGCTGACCGTCCACCGGGGCGAGCGGTTCGGCATCGTGGGCGAGTCCGGCTCGGGCAAGTCCACGCTGCTGCGCCTCATCTGCGCGCTCGACCGGCCCACGAGCGGCTCGGTCACCTTCGGCGGACGGGAGGTGGCGGGCCTGCCGGAGCGGTCGCTGCGGTTCCTGCGGCGCAGCCTCCAGATCGTCTTCCAGGACCCGATGAGCTCCCTCGACCCGCGCATGCGGGTGCGCGACCTCGTCGCCGAGCCGCTCGTGGCGCTCGGCGAGCCCGTCGGCGACCGCGTGGACGAGCTGCTCGACGCGGTGGGCCTGCCCGCCTCGGCGGCCGGCCGCTACCCGCACCAGTTCTCCGGCGGGCAGCGCCAGCGCATCGCGATCGCCCGGGCGCTCGCCCCCCGCCCCGAGGTGCTCGTCGCCGACGAGCCGGTCAGCGCCCTCGACGTGTCGGTACGCGGCCAGATCCTCAACCTGCTCGCCGACCTGGCCGACGAGCTGGGGCTCACCCTCGTCTTCGTCTCCCACGACCTGGCCGTGGTCCGTCACCTGTGCGAGACCGTCGCGGTCGTCCACGACGGGCTGATCGTGGAGACCGGCCCGGTGGACGACGTCTGGGAGGCGCCGGGCCACCCGTACACGCGCACGCTGCTGGCGGCCGTACCGACCCTGGAGGGTTTTCTGTGATCGACGTCGACGCCCGCGGAGTCGTGGAGTTCACCCAGGCGCTGGTGCGCATCCCCAGTACCAACGACCCGGCGCGCGGACGCTGCGAGCGACCGGCCGCCGAGCTGGTCGAGGCCAGGATGCGGGAGTGGGGCTGGGAGCCGCGCGTCTACGAGGTCGAGCCCGGCCGGCCCAACGTGGTGGCCGTCGTCGAGGGCGGCGGCGGTGACGGGCCGACCCTCATGTTCGAGGGGCACACCGACGTGGTGACCGAGGGCGACCTGTCGAGCTGGACCGTGGACCCGTTCGGCGGCGAGATCCGCGACGGGAGGCTGTGGGGGCGGGGCAGCGCCGACATGAAGTCGGGCCTGGCCGCCGCCCTCTACGCCACGCGGGCGCTCCAGCTCGCCGGGCCGTTCCCCGGGCGGATCAAGGTGTGCGCGCTGGCCGACGAGGAGGGCCTGATGATCGGCGCCCACCACTTCGTCGCCGAGGGCCTGGCCGCCGACGTCGACGGCGCGATCGTGGCCGAGCCGGAGGCGGGCGAGATCTGCGCGGTCGCCAAGGGCGCGCTGCGGCTGCGCGTGGACCTCACCGGCAAGATGGCGCACGGCGCGATGCCCCAGCACGGCCGCAACCCCATCCAGGCCGTGGGCACGCTGCTCGTGGGCCTGCGCTCCCTGGAGAAGGAGCTGCAGGCGGCGCATCCCGCGCACGAGCACCTGGGCGAGGTGTACGTGACGCCGACCGTGGTCCGGGCGGGCACCGAGGAGCAGGTCAACGTCATCCCGGCGGTCGCGTCCGTCTTCGTGGACGTGCGGACCGTCCCCGGGCTCGCGCACGAGGACGTCGCCGCCCGGGTGCTGGAGCTGGCCTCCTGCGACGGGATCGCGGCGGAGGTGTCGGTCCTCGTGGACCGGCCGCCGGTGGAGGTGCCCGTGGACCATCCCGTGGTGGCGGCGCTGGCCGGCGCGCACCGGGCCGTCACCGGCGAGGAACCCGTCTACGGAGGCGTGCCCGGCTCGACCGACGGCACCGTCCTGACGCACTGGGGCGGAGTCCCGTCCGTCGTGTACGGGCCGGGCGGCAAGTGGATCGCCCACCAGGCCGACGAGTACGTCGAGGTGGAGGAGATCGTGCGCTGCACCCGCGTCTTCGCCGAGGCCGCCCGCCGCTTCCTGACCCGGAGCACCTCGTGAACCCGGCGCGGGAGGCGGTCGTGAGGGCCGGGCGGGCGAACGCGCTGGTCGACGTGGCCGGGCTGCGGGTCGGGCACGCCGAGCGCGTCGGCGGCGGCTACCGCACCGGCACGACCGTCGTGCTCGCGCCCCCGGGCGGCATGGTCGCCGGGGTGGACGTGCGCGGCGCCGCGCCCGGCACCCGCGAGACCGAGCTGCTCGACCCGCGCAACCTCGTCGAGCGGGTTCACGCGATCACGCTCACCGGCGGCAGCGCGTACGGGCTGAGCGCCGCCTGCGGCGTCATGGAGCGGCTGGCCGACGTCGGGATCGGCTTCCCCGTCGAGGGCGGCGTGGTGCCCATCGTGCCCGCCGCCGTGATCTACGACCTCGGGCGCGGCGGCCTGTTCCGCGCCGTGCCGGACGCCGGGCTGGGCGCCGCCGCCCACGACGCCGCCTCGCCCGCCGAGGCGCGCAGCGGGTCGGTGGGCGCGGGCGCGGGAGCGGTGGCGGGCGGGCTGGCCGGAGGCGTCGGGACGGCCAGCGCCGTGCTGCCCTCCGGGGTGACCGTGGCCGCGCTGGCCGTGGTCAACGCCGCCGGTTCGGTGCTCGACCCCGGCCGCGCGCTGCTGTCCGGCACCCGGTACGGCCTGCCCGGCGAGTTCGGTCCGCTGCGCGAGCCGTCGGCCGAGGAGTCGGACGCCTGGCGGCCGGTCGCCGTCACCTCGTTCAACACCACGATCGGCGTGGTCGCCACCGACGCGACGCTCACCAAGGCGCAGTGCGGCAAGCTGGCGGGTGTCGCCCATGACGGGCTGGCCCGGGCGATCCGGCCGGCGCACACCATGGTCGACGGCGACACGATCTTCGGGCTGGCCACCTGCGGCGAGCCCGCACCGGACCCCGGCGGGCTGCAGGACCTGCTCGCCGCCGGGGCCGACGTGTTCAGCCGGGCCGTGGCGCACGCCATGCTGACCGCGACCGGACGCGAGGGCGCGCCCGCGTACCTCGACGTGTTTCCCAGCGCTCTAGGGGGAGTGGCGTGACGGTGGACGATCTCGGCGGGGCGTGGCCGTCCGGGCTGCCCGTGGGCGACGGATGGGTGGAGACGGAGCAGTCGGGCGAGGTCGTCTTCCCCTACGACGGGTCGGTGGTGGCGAGCGCGCCGGTCGGCACGCCGGACCTGGCCCGGCGTGCCTCCGCCAACCGGTGATCCCCGGTCCGGTCGACAGTCGGCCATCCAGGCACGAGTACCCTCCCCGCGGCTCGCGTGTGACCCCCACGCGCCTAGGA
>NZ_JBFAIA010000238.1:0-10529 GCF_040654455.1 Nonomuraea sp. NPDC050691 | reverse complement strand
GCCGCCGTCGCGGGCGCCCTCGGCGCGGCCCCGGCCGCCCCGCTCGCCGCCCTGGCGGGGACCCCGGGAGTCGGAGGCGGTCGTCTCGTCCTCCAGCCGGAGCGTCAGCGAGATGCGCTTACGCGGGATGTCCACCTCCAGCACCTTGACCCGCACGATGTCGCCCGGCTTGACCACGTCGCGCGGGTCCTTGACGAACGTGCGCGACATGGCCGAGACGTGGACCAGGCCGTCCTGGTGGACGCCGACGTCGACGAACGCGCCGAACGCCGCCACGTTGGTGACCACGCCCTCCAGGATCATCCCCGGCTGGAGGTCGGAGATCTTCTCGACGCCCTCCTTGAACGTGGCCGTCTTGAACGCCGGTCGCGGGTCGCGGCCGGGCTTCTCCAGCTCGCGCAGGATGTCGGTGACGGTGGGCAGGCCGAAGGTGTCGTCGGTGAACTCCTGCGGCTTGATCGAGCGCAGCACCGCGGTGTTGCCGATCAGCATCTTGAGGTCGGTCTGGACCGACCCGAGGATGCGCCGCACCACGGGGTAGGCCTCGGGGTGGACGCTGGAGGCGTCGAGCGGGTCGTCGCCCCCGGGGATGCGCAGGAAGCCCGCGCACTGCTCGAACGCCTTCGGCCCGAGGCGGGCGACGTCCTTCAGGGCGGCGCGGTTGCGGAACGGGCCGTTGGCGTCGCGGTGGCGCACGATGCTCTCGGCCAGCGTGGAGCCGATGCCGGACACGCGGGTGAGCAGCGGTGCCGAGGCGGTGTTGACGTCGACGCCCACGGCGTTGACGCAGTCCTCGACCACCGCGTCGAGCGAGCGCGACAGCTTGGACTCGGCCAGGTCGTGCTGGTACTGGCCGACGCCGATCGACTTCGGGTCGATCTTGACCAGCTCGGCCAGCGGGTCCTGGAGGCGGCGGGCGATCGAGACGGCGCCGCGCAGCGAGACGTCGAGGCCGGGCAGCTCCTGCGAGGCGTACGCGGAGGCGGAGTAGACGGAGGCGCCGGCCTCGGAGACCACGATCTTGGTCACCGACGGCATGTGCTTGACCAGCTCACCGGCCAGCTTGTCGGTCTCGCGGGAGGCCGTGCCGTTGCCGATGGCGATGAGCTCGACGCCGTGGCGCTGCACCAGCGCGCCGAGCACCGCGAGCGACTGGTCCCACTGCCGCTTGGGCTCGTGCGGGTAGATGGTGGTGGTCTCGACGACCTTGCCGGTGGCGTCGACCACGGCGACCTTGACGCCGGTGCGCAGGCCCGGGTCGAGGCCCATCGTGGTGCGCGTGCCGGCGGGGGCGGCGAGCAGCAGGTCGCGCAGGTTGGTGGCGAACACCCGCACCGCCTCGTCCTCGGCCGCCTGCCACAGCCGCATCCGCAGGTCGAGGCCCAGGTGGACGAGGATGCGGGTGCGCCAGGCCCAGCGCACGGTCTCGCTCAGCCAGCGGTCGGCGGGCCGGCCCTGGTCGGAGATGCCGAAGCGGGCGGCGATGCGCTCCTCGTAGCCGGGGCCCTCGTCGGGCTCCAGCGTGACGCTGAGCACCTCCTCCTTCTCGCCCCGGAACATCGCGAGGACGCGGTGGGAGGGCAGCTTGGTGAACGGCTCGCCGAACTCGAAGTAGTCGGAGAACTTGGCCCCCGCCTCCTCCTTGCCCTCGCGGACCTTGGACACCAGCCGGCCGCGGTTCCAGAGCTGCTCGCGCAGGGAGCCGATGAGGTCGGCGTCCTCGGCGAAACGCTCGATCAGGATCGCCCGCGCGCCCTCCAGCGCCGCCCCGGCGTCGGCCACGCCCTCGGTGACGAACGCCTCGGCCTCGGCCGCCGGGTCGAGCGACGGGTCGCCGAGCAGCCGGTCGGCCAGCGGCTCCAGGCCCAGCTCGCGGGCGATCTGTGCCTTGGTGCGCCGCTTGGGCTTGTAGGGCAGATAGATGTCCTCGAGGCGGGCCTTGGTCTCGGCCGCCATGATCTGGGCGCGCAGCTCGTCGTCGAGCTTGCCCTGGGACTCGACGGACTCCAGGATGGCCGCCCGCCGCTCCTCCAGCTCGCGGAGGTAGCGCAGCCGCTCCTCCAACGTGCGCAGCTGCGCGTCGTCGAGGGCGCCGGTGACCTCCTTGCGGTATCGGGCGATGAACGGCACCGTGGCGCCGCCGTCGAGCAGCTCGACGGCCGCGAGCACCTGCCCGTCGCGCACGCCGAGCTCAGCCGCGATCCGCTGGTGAATAGAGAGCACTTGCCTGCCTTTCGATGGTCCCGCCGGTCAATTGTGCAGGAACGGGCCGTCCTCCGAGACCGCGCGCCCCCTGCGGACACGCCGGTCGTCGTCCAGCACCCTAGAGGCAGGCACCGACGATTTCCCGCGGATCAGCGGCGAGCCGAATCGAACGGGCCCGGGGTGGTAGACCTGGGGGATGCGGATCTCGGTGGCGGCCGACAGCCTGGACGGCGTGGCGGAGCGGGTGGTCGAGGAGCTGCGCCGGCGCGGGCACGAGGTGATCGTCCATGGGGCGCTCGACCCGGCGGGGCGCGACGACTGGGCGTGGGCGTCGGAGGCGGCGGCCCGTGACGTCGGCGAGGGGCGGGCCGACCAGGCCGTGGTGTGCTGCTGGACCGGCACGGGCGCGTCCATCGCGGCCAACAAGGTGCCGGGCGTCCGGGCGGCGCTGTGCGCCGACGCCTACACCGCGGACGGGGCGCGCAGGTGGAACGACGCGAACGTGCTGGCCCTCAGCCTGCGCCTCACCTCCGAGGTGGTGCTCGGCGAGATCCTGGAGGCCTGGTTCGCGGGTGAGCCGAGCACGGACGAGGCCGACCGGGCGAACGTCTCCCACCTCGACGAGATCTGAAACCCCGCAGACAGGGCGATTCGGGCTGGCGTCAACGTGGCGGCATGTGCTTGGTTGTGACGCCTGATGAAGATTCAAACAAGCGATGTCGCCGCCCTCGCCCGGGGTTGCGCCGTGCTCGGCACCGGCGGCGGGGGCGACGTGCGCACCGGGGCGCTGGCGGCGCGGCGGGCCATCCAGGAGTACGGCGAGGTGCCGCTCGTCGGGCTGGCGGACTTACCCGATGACGCGCTGGTGGTGCCGCTGTCCGGCATCGGCGCGCCCACGGTGAGCCACGAGATGATCCACGGCGAGGACGAGCCCAGGCGGATCGCCGGGGAGATCGAGCGGATCTTCGGCCGGCCGCCCGGCGCGGTGATGTCGTCGGAGATCGGCGGGGCGAACGGCGTCGCGCCCGTCGCCTGGGCCGCGCAGCTCGGGCTGCCGCTGCTCGACGCCGACGGCATGGGCCGGGCGTTCCCCGAGGTGCAGATGGTCTCGATGTACGTGGCCGGGCTGCCCGCGGACCTCGTGATCATGTCGGATGTCGTGGGCAACGTCGTCACGATCCGGCCGGTGGACGGCCTGTGGTCGGAGCGGCTGGCCCGCGCGGTCTGCGTCGCGGCCGGGTCGCACGCGCTCATGGCCGACTACGTGCTCACCGCCGCCGGCGCGCGGGGCGCGGTCATCGAGGGCACGGTGACGCGCGCCCTCGCCGTCGGCCGGGCCACGGAGGGCGCGGCCGACCCTCTCGGGGCGCTTCGCAGCGAACTGGGCGCGTACCAGCTGATCACCGGCAAGCTGACGGACGTGGAGCGGCGCACCACGGGCGGGTTCGTCCGGGGCACGGCGACGGTCGAGGGCACCGGAGCAGATCGCGGCAGGGCCTTGACCTTGGAGCTGCAGAACGAGAACCTCGTCGCCATGGCCGGCGGCCGGATCTTGGCCATGGTGCCCGACCTCATCACGGTGGTCGACACCGAGACGGCCGCCGCCATCCAGACCGAGAGCCTGAGGTACGGCCAGCGCGTCACGGTGCTGGCCTGGCCGTGCGACGCGCTCTGGCGCACGCCGAAGGGCCTGGAGACGGCCGGGCCCCGCGCCTTCGGCTACGACCTCGGCTACGTCCCCGTGGAGGAGCTGGCCGCGCATGGGTGAGGGAGCTCGGGGGGCCCTGAGGATCGGGATCGACGTGGGCGGCACGAACACCGACGCGGTGGTGCTCGACGCCGCCGACCGGGTCGTCGCCAAGGCCAAGCGGCCCACCACTCCGGACGTGACCGGCGGCCTGCGGGCGGCGCTCGGCGCGGTCCTCGCCGACCTGGACCGTTCCGGCACATCCCGCGACGTGGCCCGCGTCATGCTGGGCACCACGCACGCCACGAACGCCATCCTGGAACGCCGTGGCCTCGGCCGCGTGGCCGTGCTGCGGCTCGGCGCGCCCGCCACGACCTCCGTGCCGCCGCTGTGCGACTGGCCCGCGAGCCTGCGCGCCGCCGTCTCGGCCGGCGAGGCCGTTCTGCCCGGCGGCCACTACGTGGACGGCCGCGAGATCGGCCCGCTCGACCGCGACGCGGTCCGCCGGTTCCTCGACGGGGTGGAGGCGGACGCGGTGGCGGTGACCGGCGTGTTCAGCCCGGCCACCGCGGAGCACGAGCGGGCGGTCGCCGAGCTGGTGGCGGACGAGTACGGGCTGCCGGTGTCGGTCAGCCACGAGATCGGCTCGCTCGGCCTGCTGGAGCGCGAGAACGCGACCGTGCTCAACGCCGCCCTGTACGGCGTGGCCGGGCACGTCACCGGAGCCCTGGCGGGGGCGCTGGCCGAGCACGCGTTGACGGCGACGCCGTACCTCGCCCAGAACGACGGCACGCTCATGACGACGGAGCACGCGGCGCGCCTGCCGGTGTCGACCATCGGCTCCGGCCCGGCCAACTCGCTGCGCGGAGCCGCGTTCCTGTCGGGCGTGGCCGAGGCGGTCGTGGCCGACGTGGGCGGCACCTCCACGGACCTCGGCGTGCTGACCGGCGGGTTCCCGCGGGAGTCGGCGGCGGCCGTGGAGATCGGCGGCGTGCTCACCAACTTCCGCATGCCCGACATCCTGGCCATCGCGCTGGGCGGCGGCACCGTGGTCAGGGACGACGCGGTCGGGCCCGACTCGGTGGGATACCGCATCACCGAGGAGGCGCTGGTCTTCGGCGGGTCCACGGTCACGATGACGGACGCCGCGGTGGCCGCCGGACGCGTGCCGCCGGAGGGCGACGGCTGGCGTGACAGGCTGGGCGACAGGTCGGAAGCTTTTCGAGACACCTTGGAAAGGGCCGTGGCGGCGGCCGACGCGATGCTCGCCGACGCCGTGGACCGCATGGCGCTGGGCCGCGCCGACCGGCCGCTGGTGGCGGTGGGGGGCGGCGCCTTCCTGCTGCCGCCGCGCGTCCCGGGCGTGAGCGGCGTGGTGCGGCCCCGTCACGCCGAGGTGGCCAACGCCGTCGGGGCCGCGATCGCGCTGGCGAGCGGCAGAGTGGATACGATCTTGCCTGCGGGCGAAAGCCGGTCGAAGGCGATCGAAAGGGTCAAGGAGGAGGCTGCCGCGCGAGCCGTCGCCGCGGGCGCGGACTCCTCGCGGGTCGAGATCGTGGACCTGCTGGAGGTGCCCCTGAGCTACCTCTCCGAGCCCGCCGTGCGGGTACACGTCAAAGCCGCCGGACCTCTCGCCCGGTGACGTAACCGAAAGGATCCCCCCACCATGCGCTGGCACAAGCGTCTGCTCGTCGCCGGAGTCGCCGGCGTCGTCGCCATGACAGCGTCCGCGTGCGCGGGCGGCCAGGTGCGCGGCGCCGGCCGGACCCCTCAGCCGAGCGCCGGCACCGGCACCGCCGCGTCGTCGGCCGCGCCGGCCAACGACGCCACGTTCGTCTACGCCCCCAACCTGGACGTGGTCACCGACTGGGACCCGGCGAGCTCGTACTCCAACGAGATCATCGCCATGTCCAACATCTACGAGGGCCTGACCCGCTACGACGCCGAGGCGCGCAAGCCGGTGCCGCGCCTGGCCACGGAGTGGACGTCGGGGGACGGCGGCAAGGAGTGGACCTTCAAGCTGCGGCAGGGCGTGAAGTTCCACACCGGCGCGCCCCTCGACGCCGGGGCGGCCAAGAAGGCCATCGAACGCACCATGAAGATCAACTCCGGCGCGGCCTACATCTGGGGCGCGGTCAAGACCATCGAGGCGGTGGACGCCTCGACGCTGAAGTTCACGCTCAAGTACGCGGCCCCGCTCGACCTCGTCGCCTCCTCCGGCTACGCCGCCTACATCTACGACACGGCCGCCGCCGACCGGCTCAAGGACGGCGAGAGCGACGCCGGGACCGGCCCGTACACGATCGACACCTGGCAGAAGGGCAAGGAGACCGAGCTCACGCTCAAGGCGTTCGACGGCTACTGGGGCGGCTGGAAGCCCGAGCAGTACAGGAAGGTCGCCTTCCGCGTCACCCCGGAGATCACCACGGCCTGGCAGCTCCTGCAGAAGGGCGAGGTGACCTTCGTCCCGCGGCTCAACCCGCAGCTCTTCGCGCAGGCCGGCATGACCGAGGGCGTGCAGACCTCGCAGAAGCCGTCGTTCCAGAACCTGCTCGTGCTCTTCAACACCGCGACCGGCCCGGCCAAGGACGTCAAGGTCCGGCAGGCGCTCCAGCTCGCGATCGACTACGACGGCCTGGTGGCCGCGCTCAAGGGCGCCGGCACGAAGGCGTCGGGCCTGGTGCCCGAGGGCCTGCTCGGCCACGTCAACGGCATGGAGCCCAAGCAGGACCTCGCCCGGGCGCAGGAGCTGCTCAACGCCGCGGGCTACGGGCCCGACCTGGAGGAGCTCAAGCTCACGATGACGTACGCGCAGGGCGACGAGGACCAGAAGCTGCTGGTCACGCTGCTCAGCTCCGCGCTCAAGAAGCTCAACGTGACCCTCCAGGCCAAGCCGATGGCCTGGAACGCCCAGTGGGACCTCGGCAAGAAGAAGGGCCAGGACATCTTCGTCATGTACTGGTACCCGGACTACCCCGACGCGTACTCGTGGTTCCTCAACGTGTTCAAGAGCGCCGACAAGCCGCAGTTCAACCTGTCGTACCTGAAGAACGCGGGGATCGACAAGGCCATCGACGCGCTGCCGCAGCTCTCGGCCACCGACGCGCTCGCCGCCGACCAGGCGTACGCCGACCTCCAGAAGAAGATCATCCAGGACGAGGCCGCGGTGGCGGCGCCGTACGTGCAGACCTACCAGCGCGCGCTGTCGGCCACCGTGCAGGGCTACGCGGACAACCCGGCCTATCCGAACGTGGTCTTCTTCCACGACCTCAAGCCAGCCGGCTGACGCGTGCCGCGCTACGTGGCCCGCCGGCTCGGCCAGGCGTTCCTGGTCGTGGCCGGCGTGGTCGTGCTCACCTTCGCGGTGACGCGGCTGGTGCCGGGCGACCCCGCGGTGGCGTTCGCCGGGCCGAAGGCGACGCCGCGGCAGCTCGCCGAGGCGCGGGCGCGTTTCGGCCTCGACGACCCGCTGCCGGCGCAGCTCTGGCACTACGTCAGGGACCTGGCGGCGGGCGACTGGGGCACCAGCCTGCGGACGCGGCAACCGGTCCTGTCCGACCTGTACGTGGCGTTCCCAGCCTCGCTGGAGCTGGTCGGGACGGCGCTGCTGCTCGCCGTGCTCGTCGGGATCCCGGCCGGGGTGCTCGCCGCCCGCCACCGGACCCGGCTCCCGGACCTCGGGGTGCGGGTGGGCGGCATGCTGGTGGTCTCGGTGCCGGTGTTCTGGCTCGCGCTGGCGCTGCAGACGGTCTTCGCCGGCAACCTCGACTGGTTCCCGGTCGCCGGCGAGTACGACCCGGCACTGGACACCACCAGCCCGCTCACCCTCTGGACGAACATCACGGTCGTGGACGCGCTCATCACCGGCAACTGGCCCATCCTCACCAGCACTCTGGAGCACCTGGTGCTGCCCGCGATCGTCGTGGCCGCCTACCCGACGGGCGCGATCGCCCAGATGACGCGGGCCGCGCTGATCGAGGAGGCCGGCCAGGACCACATCCGGCTGGAGCGGGCGCTGGGCTTCGGCGAGACGTCCATCCTCGTCCGGTTCGCGCTGCGGCCCGCGCTCAACCCGGTGCTGTCGCTGATCGCGCTGGTCTTCGCGTACGCGATCGTCAACGGGTTCCTCGTCGAGGCGGTGTTCAACTGGCCGGGGCTCGGCCGCTACGCCGTGGACTCGATCCGCAACCTGGACGTCCCGGCCATCATGGGAGTCACGCTGCTGGTCGCCCTCGTGTACGTGCTGGCCAACCTCGTCGTGGACCTGCTCCAGGGCGTGGTGGACCCGAGGGCGAGGCGGCGGTGACCGCCCTGCCCGTGTGGAGGCCCGTGGAGAGGCTGGGGCGGGTGGACCGGCTGGCGGTGCTGGGCGGCGTGCTCATCACGCTCGTGGCCCTCTCGGCCGTGCTCGCGCCGTGGCTGGCCCCGTACGCGGAGAACGCGCCCGATCCCCTGCACAGCCTGGAGCCGCCGGGCGGCGCGCACTGGTTCGGCACCGACCTCGCCGGCCGGGACGTGCTCACCCAGGTCCTGTACGGCGGGCGGACGTCGCTGACCATCGCCGTCGCCGTGCTGGCCGTCTCGGCGGTCGCCGGGGTGACGCTGGGCGTCGTGGCCGGGTATGCGGGCGGCCTGGTCAGGGATGTGATCATGCGGATCACGGACGTGTTCCTCGCCTTCCCGGCGCTGCTGCTGTCGCTGGCCCTGGCGGTGGTGCTCCAGCCGAGCGTCACCACGGTGATCGTGGCCATCGCCGCCACCTGGTGGCCCTGGTACGCGCGGCTCGCCGCCTCCGTAGCCGCCTCGGTCGCCACCCGCCCGTACGTGGACGCCGCCCGGTGCCTGGGCGTGCCCGCGCCGCTCGTCGTGCTGCGGCACGTGCTGCCGAACTCCCTCACCCCCGTGCTGGTCCAGGTCTCGCTGGACGCGGGCGGCGTCATCCTCACCGCGGCGGCCCTGTCCTACCTGGGGCTCGGGGCGCAGGAGCCGGTGGCGGAGTGGGGGCTGATGGTGCAGCAGAGCCAGACGTACTTCACCACCAACTGGTGGATCGTCACGTGGCCGGGCCTGGCGATCCTCGTGACGGCGTTCGCCTTCAACCTGCTGGGCGAGGGGCTGCGCGCGGCCCTGGACCCCCGGAGCGGAGGAGCTCGGCAGGAGAGAGCGACGAAGGAGTCAACGAGTGCCGAAGCGGCCGCGACCATAAGCACGAGGGTCATCAGATGATCGAGGTGCGGGACCTGCGGGTCAGGTACGGCCCGCGCACCGTCGCCCACGTGCCCGAGCTGGACGTGGGCGCGGGGGAGTGCGTGGCCGTCGTGGGGGAGAGCGGGTCGGGCAAGTCCACGACGCTGCTGGCGCTGCTCGGGCTCACGGAGGGCGCCGAGGTGTCCGGGCACGTCCGGGTGTGCGGGGTGGACGTGCTCACCGCCCCGGCGCGCCGGCTGCGGGAGATCCGGGGCGCCCGGGTGGCGCTGGTCATGCAGTCGCCGCAGGCCGCGCTCAGCCCCACCACGCGCCTGGGCGTCCTCATGCGGCGCGCGCTCGGCCTGCACGGCGTGGAGGCGGGGGAGCGGGCCATGGCCGAGGCCGTGGAGGCGGTGCTGCTGGACCCGGCGATCCTGCGCCGTTACCCGCACGAGGTGTCGGGCGGCCAGGCGCAGCGGTTCGCGATCGCCCTGGCCCTGGCGCTGGGAGCGGAGGTGGTGCTGGCCGACGAGCCGACCAGCGCGCTCGACGTGACCGTGCAGGCGGAGGTGGTCGGCGTGCTGCGGCGGCTGCGCGAGGAGCGGGGGCTGGCGCTGCTGATGGTCTCGCACGACCTCGCCCTGGTCTCCACGATCGCCGACCGGGTGCTGGTCATGAAGGACGGCGCGGTCGTGGAGAGCGGCCCGGCCGCCCGGGTGCTGGCCGAGCCGGCGCACCCGTACACGCGCGAGCTGCTGGAGGCGCTGCCATGACCGGTCCGGCGCCCCTGCTGCGGGCCGAGCGGGTCACGCTCGGGTACGGTCGCACGGCCGTCGTCCACGACGTCAGCCTGGACGTCACCGAGGGCGGGGTGGGGCTGATCGGGGAGAGCGGGTCGGGCAAGACGACGCTCGCGCGGGCGTTCCTGGGGCTCCTGACCCCCATGGCGGGAGACATCTGGTACGGCGATCAAAACCTGAAAAAAGCGGATATGAGGCGCTTCAGGCGGGACGTCCAGCCGGTGTTCCAGGCCGAGGCCCTCGACCCCCGCATGCGCGTCGGCGCCTCGGTCGCCGAGGCGCTGCCCCGCAAGGAGCGCGACCGCGTGCCCGCCCTGCTGGAGAAGGTCGGGCTGCCCGCCGAGGTGGCCGATCGTAGGCCGCACCAGCTCTCCGGCGGCCAGCGCCAGCGCGTGGTGATCGCCCGGGCCCTCGCCGTCTCGCCCCGCCTGCTCATCCTCGACGAGCCCACCAGCGCCCTCGACGTGACCGTGCAGGCGCGCGTCCTCGACCTGCTCGCGGGGCTCGGCACCGAGCGGCTGCTCATCACCCACAACCTCGCCGTGGTGGCCCGGCTCTGCCGCACCGCGCACGTGCTGTTCGCGGGCCGGGTCGTCGAGTCCGGGCCCACGGCCGAGCTGCTGGCGCGGCCCGCCCACCCGTACACGCTG
>NZ_JBFAIA010000237.1:0-10565 GCF_040654455.1 Nonomuraea sp. NPDC050691 | reverse complement strand
TGCCACCGACAGTTTCGCGGAGTTCCACCAAATCGGCGCTCAACAACATCGATCGCTTCATCTCGGACAGGGCGGCCGGCCGCTCGCCGCGCTCGACGCGCACACCCGCCTCGAGGTCCGCTCCCAGCTGCGCCGCCACCTGTCCGACTTCGACGGCGCCACCGTGCTGGTCACCCACGACCCGCTGGACGCCATGGTGCTGGCCGACCGGCTGATCGTCATCGAGAACGGCGCCGTCGTCCAGGAAGGCACCCCGGCCATGGTGGCCCGCCGTCCCCGCACCGACTACGTCGCCCGCCTCGTCGGCCTGAACCTCTATCGCGGCGTGGCCGACGGGTCGCGGGTCAAGGTCGGCGAGCTGTCGATCAGCACGTCGGACCCGCTGGAGGGAGCCGTGTTCGTCGCGTTCCCGCCGACGGCCGTGGCGCTGTACCGCTCCCGGCCGGACGGCAGCCCGCGCAACCTCTGGCGAGCGCGCATCGACGGCATCGAGCGGCACGGCGACAACGTTCGCGTCCATCTGGAGGGCCCCGTCACGGCCTTCGCCGACATCACCCCTGCCGCCCTGGCCGATCTCGACCTGACCCCGGGGCAGACGATCTGGGCCTCGGTCAAGGCCACCGAGACCCACGCCTACCCCGCATGAACGAGCCCCCGCCGGACGGCCACCACCACCGCGACGCCATCTGCCTGGGCGCCCCTGCCATGGCCTGCTCACCCCCGTCGCCCATGACCGGCCGCCGCCGGGCGGGGAGGCGGCGGATGCGATGATCTCCGTGCGGACCGTCGCCCTCGCAGTCCGCGCGTCGCAGTCGGCGTGGGGCTTCGTCGACGACGCCGCGGAGGCCCGCGCCGTCGACACGCTGCGGCGTGACCTCGACAGCGGAGCCTGGGACGACCGCCATGGCCATCTGCGCGAGCAGTCCGAGTTCCTCGGCTCGCTCAGGCTCATCGTCGGACATCCGTGAGCCGAGCCCGCGGCGTCCTTGTTCCCGGCCACCGCGGCCCTCTCGTCGCCGTCTTCGGCCCTTCTCCTTCGACAGGGCCGACCACCATCGATTTCCGCCCGCCACACGGCGCTCGCCCGCCGAGTGCCGTCGTCCCGGAAAATCAGCTGCCGGCCACGGACCGGTGCTCTACTGTCCGGGAGATGAATCTTCGCGATGAGCAGCAGGGCGACGGCGAGGCCGTGCGGACGGTGCAGCGGCGGGCGTTCGGTGACCATGGAACCGTCGTGGCCGACCTCGTGGACACCCTGCGCGGCACGATCACCCCTGACACGGGCCTCTCGCTCGTGGCCGAGGACGCCGGAAGGGTCATCGGCCACGTCATGTTCACCCCGAGCCTGCTCGACGCGCCACGGCGGCTGGTCGAGGTGCAGGTTCTCAGCCCGCTGGCCGTGGCGCCCGAACATCAACGGCAAGGCGTCGGATCGGCCCTGGTCCGGCGTGGCCTGGAGGTGCTCGCCGAGCGCTCGGTCCCCCTCGTCTTCCTCGAAGGCGACCCGGGCTACTACCGTCGCTTCGGCTTCCAGCCGGGGGGCGTCCACGGCTTTCGCAAACCGTCGCTGCGCATTCCCGACGCGGCCTTCCAAGTCCTCACGTTTCCCGCGTACGAGCCGTGGATGACCGGGACGTTGGTCTACTCCCAGCCGTTCTGGCAACACGACGCCGTCGGTCTCCGTGACGCTGACGACCAGGGGAAGTGAGGTCCCGGCCGGGAAAGGCGAGGCCGCCGTACGAGGACCATGTCGTCCCGGCGGTGGGGCGGATGCTGAACGGCCCAGCCGGGCGATCGCTGGGCGTCAGGCCCAGGGGCGGGGAAAGGTGTCGCCGTCCAGCCGGTCGCCCGCGGCGAGCCCGAGGGGATCGGTCACGACGTGTCCGCTCCCGCTGTAGCGGGTCGCCTCGTCCATGTAGATGGTGACGTGCGCGAGCCGGGCCTGGCCGGTGCGGTTGGGCAGCGCCATGTGTCCGGTGTAGCCGCTGTGGAAGGTGCAGTCGCCGGCGCGGAGCGGCACGGTGACCCGGGGGATCCAGCGCAGCGACGGGTCCATCGTGAACAGGTCCTCCTCGTGGTGGAGGTCCTGCGGGCGCAGGCCGGTGCGATCCTGGGTGCCGGGCAGGAAGGTCATGCAGCCCCGCTCCGGGGGAACGTCGACCAGCGCTATCCACGCCGACAGCGGGAGCCGGTCGCCCGTGTGCGGCCAGTACGGACGGTCCTGGTGGAACTCCGTGGCGGCGTTGTTGTGCGGCTCCTTGACCAGCATCTGGTCGTGCCAGAGCCGCAGCCGGAATCCGGCGAGCTGTTCGGCGATCCGGCCGAGCCGCGGATCGAACGTGAGCTCTCTCAGCGTCCTGTCGCGTTGCCAGACGTTGACGAGCTGGCTGAAGACGCCCCGCTTCTCCAGGCTCTCCGCGCGATGCGCCTCCAGGAACGCCTCGGCGCCGGTCCGGAAGCGCTCGACCTGGTCGGGCGCGAGAACGCCTCGTACTCGTACGAAACCGTGTTCGCGGTATGCCGCCACAAGCGCGTCGGACACCCGTCCGTCGGCGTCGACGTCGCTGCCGGACGGCTCGGTCGTGGTCGTCACCATTACTGACCTCCAAGGTGGGGATGTCGTCCAGCATCGCCGTGGTGCGCCGGCGGGGGCTAGGCCGATTCCGGCGAGCAGTCGTACGATCCCGACATGCCTTCCACGCTGCACGAGCACGCGCTGTTCGCCGGGGGGCCGGTTCTGGGAGGCGTCCACCACCTGAACTCCGGCGTCGAGCCGCACGCGCACGACTTCCTCGAGATCGCGGTGATCGGGGCCGGTCGCGGCAGGCACGTGACCAGCCAGGGCGAGCAGCCGCTGCGGCGCGGGCAGGTCATCGTGCTCCGCCCCGGCGCCTGGCACGGGTTCCGCGACTGCGCCGGCCTGGTCGTCGCCAACTGCTGTCTGTCCGCCCAGGCGCTACGGGCCGAACTGGCGGCCCTGCACGACCTCCCGATGCTGCGCCGGATGTTGTGGACGGATCCGGTGGCGTCCGGCACGCACGGAGTGGCGGTCACGACGGTCGATCCGGCCGCCGCCGAGGAGGCCATCGCGGAGATCAGCCTCCTCGAACGGGATCTCGGAGCCGGCCAGGGCCGGCCGGGCCGCGTGCTGGGCCGGCTGGTCACCGTGCTCGGCGTCCTGGCCGACGGCCGTGACCCCGCAGGGGAGTCGCTCGAGCCTGCCGTCCACCCCGCCGTCGCCGCCACCGTCGCGCGGCTCGAGGCGGCGCCCGCCCACCCGTGGCGGCTGGATGATCTCGCCGCGGCGGTCAACCTGGATCCCGCCTATCTCGGCCGGCTGTTCAGGCAGGACGTCGGGTTGACGCCGCTGGGCTTCCTGGCCCGGCTGCGGGCCGAGCGCGCCGCCACGTTGCTGGCGCACTCGAACCTGCCGGCCGCCCGGGTCGGCGCCGCCGTCGGCTGGGACGACCCGACGTACTTCGCCCGCCGCTTCCGGACGCTGGTCGGGCTGACCCCCACCGAGTACCGGCGACGCAGCCGATCAGCCTCCCGGCCCTGACCCTCCCTCGGCGATCCAGCCTCAGCCCAGGCGGGACTCGATGGCCTCGATGATCCTCGGGCGGAGCTCCGCGGCGCGGATGACGGCGTCGACGGAGCCCACCTCGACCGCGCGCCGGATGTCGTGCACGCGGTCGAACTCCGCGGCCACCTCGCCGAGCTTCTCCGCGCGGACCGACGCCCGGAGCTCGTCGAGCTCCGCGGTCAACGCGGCACGGTCGGCGCCGGAGGCGGCCGCGACGCGGGCCTCCAGGTCGCGTACGCGCGGGTCGGCCGCGGTGCGGGCGTTGACGTCGCCGGAGAACACCACCGCGGCCGCGGGGGCGCCGCCGAGCACCGAGGCGAAGGAGCCTTCCAGCGCGAGCACGGTCATGTTCGGGTTCAGCGCCTTGGAGAACACCACGAACGCGCCGCCGTGGTAGCGCGAGATCACGCAGAACACGATGGGACCGCGGAAGTTCACGATCGCGCGGCCGATCTCGGCGCCGTACTCCAGCTGCAGCTTGCGCATCGACTCGGGTGAGCCGTCGAAGCCCGACAGGTTCGCCAGCACCACCAGGGGCCGGTTGCCGCTGGCAGCGTTGATCGCCCGCGCGACCTTCTTCGACGACCGCGGGAACAGCGTGCCCGCGGTGTAGGTGTCCGGGCCGTCGGTGGGCGGGAAGCCGCGCCGCGGCACCGACCGTGACTCGATGCCGAGCAGGCACACCGGCATGCCGCCGAGATGCACGTCCTGCACCGCCGCGGTCTCCGCGCCGGCCATGCCCGCCCACCGTTCCAGCACCGGATGGTCCTGGTCGGACAGCGCCCGCATCACCGTACGGATGTCGAACGGCTTCTTGCGGTCCGGGTTGGCCACGGCGGAGAAGATCTCGCCGACGGTGGTGAAGTCGCTGCCCTCCACGGAATGCGGGAAGCCGGAGATGTCGCGGTCGACGGGGTCGCTCGTCTCCGCCCGCCGCGGCCCCTGCTCGCCGGGCACGACGTAGGTGTGGTCGTAGTGCGACATCAGCACGTCCCGCGCGGCGGCCAGGTTCGGCGCCCAGTAGTGGGCCTGCCCGTTGGGGCCCATCACGCGGTCGTAACCGCCGATGCCGAAGTTGTCCTCGGCCGAGACGCCGCCGGAGAAGTCGAGCGACTGCTTGCCGGTGAGCACCATCGCCGAGTCCGGCGTCATCACCAGGATGCCCTTGGTGTGCATGAGCATCGTCGCCTCGGCGTTCCAGTACGGCTGCGCGCCGACATTGATGCCCGCGACCACGATGTTGATCTCGCCGCCGTCCTGGGTGAACTCCACGATCCGCTTGAGCGCCGCGGCCACCCAGTCCATGTTCTCCGTGCCCGACTCCATCGAGATCCGGGCGCCGGCCGACAGCGCGTACCACTCCAGCGGCACCCGCATCCGCTCGGCCAGGTCCAGCGCGGCGATCACCCGGCGGCACTCCGGCTCCGACAGCGCGCCGAGCGACTTCGTCGGGTCGCCGAGCAGCACGACCCTGGTGATGCCCTCGGGGTGCCGGGGGGTCGGCGTGGTGACCACGCCCGCGACGATCGCCGCGGTGTTGCGCCCCTTCGGCCGCTCGACCGGCACCAGCGCGTGGTCGTCGTCGAGGTCGTGTTCGGCGAAGTCGCCGAGCATGCGGGTCAGCTCGTACGGGTAGACCGTGTTGCGGCTGCTCGCGCGCAGCACCTTCTGCCGGTAGTCGTCCAGCGGCTCGATCGGGTCGTTCGACGGCTCACCGATGGTCAGCTCGGGGCGGCCGGTGGCGTCGAGCGAGATGCGCACGGCGATCTTGATGAGCTCGCCGGTCTCCGGGTCGCGCTGCCGCGCGATGAACAGGGTCTCCTCCAGACCGGCGCCGGTGGTCGTGGGCAGCACGCGCCGGGCGATCATCTCGATCTCCGCCCGGGTGATGTTGCTGGGCGGCCAGACGTAGATCACGATCCGGTTGGTGTCGGAGCGCTTCTTCGACGGCCGCCGCGACCGCGCGCGCCGGATCGAGTCGACGCAGGCGGCGACGGCGTCCTCGGCCGTGGGCAGCGCGACCAGCCTGCCGTCGTGGTCACGCAGCTCGGTCAGGTCACGCACCTGCGCGAACGCGACGAGGCGGTCGTCGGACGGGTTCTCCCGCGCCACGCACCGGAAGAGGTAGACCTCCTCGTCCGAGGACGGGAGCCGGGTGAGGTCGAACTTGCTCAGCCGTTCCAGCTGCATGCGCTGCGCGATGTAGGGGTGCAGGCCGCGGATCAGCCGCTCCTCGGTCATCCCGGTGGGCGACGGGCGGAAGGTGAAGTGGTGGTGCATCACCGCCCCGCCACGGCCCGCGAGGGTGACGGTGATCCGGCGGACCTGGTCCGGCAGCGGGTGCGCGGCGACGACCTCGTGCAGCGCGGCCGCCATCGCGTCGGAGTCCTCGGGCTGTCCTTCCCAGACGAGATAGATGTCGGCGTCGATGGCGTCCTCGCCGCCGGCCAGCTCCGCCAGCCCGCGCAGCGCGCCGCCCAGCGCCTCGAAGCTCACCGCGGAGGAGACCACGCACGAGCCGACGCGCTCGGCGATCACGAACGCGCAGCCCGCGACCTCGCTGGTGCGGACGCCGGTCAGCTCCTTGTTGCCGTAGTAGCGCCGGGTCAGCACCTCCAGCATGATCGCGTTGTCCAGGTCGTCGCGGACCAGGCGCTGGCCGAGCAGGCGCACCAGCGGCTCGGTGCTGCGTACCATCTCGGCGATGCGCTCGGCGCGGTCCGGCGCGTCCGGGTGCGCGTCGAGGTGACGCAGGTGCTTGCGGACGCCGGCGTAGACGCGGGCGCGGTTGCGGCGGAGCAGCGGCTGGCCGAACCAGGCGAACACCACGCCGCGCGCGAGGTCGGAGACCACGGGGAAGCGGACCTGCGTCGCGGCCAGCAGCCGTTCCAGCGCGAGACCGGCGGGCTCGCGCAGCGCCTCGTCCGGCGGCGTCTCCCGCAGCCAGGCGCGCAGCAGGGTCGCGACGACCGTGGCGTCGGCGGACGCGCGTTGCTGGGCCAGGAAGATCCGGAACACCGCGGCCTCGAGCTCCTTGGTGCGCTCCAGCTCGGTGACGCCGTAGTGCCTGAGCACCTTGGCGAGCTTGACCTGGAACGTCTGCGGCAGCCCGGCCCGCTCGACGTCGAGGCTCTGCAGGTAGGTGTGGAAGTACTCGCGCGGGCTGTGCACGTGGTCGTCGCCGCCGCCGTCCTCACCCGCCGGCCGGTTACGGCTCAGCTCGGCGAGGTCGGTGAACACCTCGATGAGGTCGAGCTCCTCGGCCGGCGGCCGGTGGCCGTCCTCGATGACCGCCTGGCGCGCCGCGAGGTAGTCGTCGAGGACCCGCTGTTCGTCGTGCGGGTCGACGTCGAAGCCCAGCAACAGGCTGCGCAAATCCTCCTGGCCGCGGGTGGCGCGCGCCCGCGCCGAGATCTGCGCGGGCACGGCGGGCAGGTCGAGGTGGACGGCCGCCGCGGCCGAGGTGTCCTCGGCCTGGGCGCCGGCGTCGGCGAGCGGCTCCAGCCGCAGCAACGGCGCGCCGGTCTCCACCTGGCTGCCCACGGACACGGCGCACTCCTTCAGCCGTGCCCTGAACGGCGCCCGCAGCACCGTCTCCATCTTCATGCTCTCCAGCACCAGCACCGGCGCGCCCGCCTCGACCTCGGCGCCGACCTTCAACGGCGTGGCGACGACCAGCGCGGGCGCGGGCGAGCGGACGACACCGCCCTCGTCGCGGCTCACCCGGTGCGTCACGCCGTCCACCTCGACCAGGTGGATCGGCCCGTGCGTGCCGGTGAGCAGGCGGTACCGGGTGCCGTTGACGATGATCTGCCCGGTGTGCTGGTCGAAGCGGTCGAGCTCGACGTCGGCGGTGTGGACGTCGCCGCCCGCTTCGAGGCCGACGCGGAACCGGTGCGGGCCGACCCGCGCGACGCGCACCCGGTAGCCGACGCCGCGCAGCTTGAGGTCCAGCGGCCGGCCGCTCTGGTGCTGCACCTGCGGGCGTCCGCCGAAGGCCGTCGACAGCAGCCGCTGGCGCTCGGCGCGTTCCTCCTCCTCGTACGCCTCGATGGCGGCCGCCGCCAGCGCGACGGCGGAGTGCCGGTGCGAGACGAGCCTGCCCTCGCCGCGGACGCGGTCGATCCAGCCGGTGTCGGCGCTGGCGTCGATCACCTCCGGCTGGTCGAGCAGGTCGAGCACGAAACTCTTGTTCGTCGCGCCACCCTCGATGATCACCGTGGTCTGCGCCATCGCCCGGCGCAGCCTGCCGAGCGCCTCGTCGCGGTCCCGGCCGTAGGCGATGATCTTCGCGATCATCGAGTCGAAGTCGGCGGGGATGGTGTCGCCCTCGCTGACGCCGGTGTCCACGCGGATGCCCGGCCCGGCGGGCAGGTCCAGCCGCGCGATGCGGCCGGGGGAGGGCGCGAAGTCGCGGTCGGGGTCTTCGGCGTTCAGGCGGGCCTCGATGGCGTGCCCGCGCTCCACCGGCGGCTCGCCTTCGAGCCTGCCGCCGGACGCCACCCGCAGTTGTGCCTTGACCAGGTCGAACCCGGTGGTGGACTCGGTGATCGGGTGCTCGACCTGCAGGCGGGTGTTGACCTCGAGGAACGCGAACAGCTTGTCGCCGGGGTGGTAGAGGAACTCGACGGTCGCCGCGCCGCGGTAGCCGACCGCGACCGCCAGCCGTTCGGCCGACGCCTTGAGCTCGGCCGTCTGCGCGGAGCTGAGCACCGGCGACGCCGACTCCTCGATGACCTTCTGGTTGCGCCGCTGCACCGAGCAGTCGCGGACGCCGAGCGCCCACGCCGTCCCCTCGCCGTCGGCGATCACCTGGACCTCGACGTGCCGGGCGCCGGTGACCAGGCGCTCCAGGAACACGACGCCGCTGCCGAACGCCCGCGCCGCCTCCTGGCTGGTGCGCTCGTAGGCGTCAGCGAGCTCGGCCTCGTTCGTGATCACGCGGATGCCGCGCCCGCCGCCGCCCGCGGTCGCCTTCAGCATCAGCGGGTAGCCGATTTCGGCCGCCGCCACCAGGGCGGCGTCCAGGGTCTCGACCGCGCCGCGGCTCCACGGCGCGACCGGCACGCCGACCTCCTCGGCGATCAGCTTCGCGCCGATCTTGTCGCCGAGCTTGCGCATGGCCTCGGGGCTCGGTCCGACGAAGGTGACCCCGACCTTCTCGCACAGCTCCGCGAAAGCCGGGTCCTCCGCGACGAAGCCCCAGCCGACCCACGCCGCGTCGGCCCCGGTCTCCACCAGCGCGCGCTCCAGCACCTTCAGATCGAGGTACGGGCGCGCGGACGCGGGACCGAGATCGTAGGCGATGTCGGCCTCGCGCACGAACCTCGCGGTGCGGTCCACGTCGGTGTGCAGGGCGACGGTCTCGATCCGTGTCCCGGTCTCCGCGGCGATGTCCCGAACGGCGTGGATGAGCCGCATGGCGGCCTCACCCCGGTTGACGATGGCGACACGACTGAACACGCGACCCAAGCCCTCCTGTAGACGACGATGTGCCCGCCGCTGCACGGCGGCCCCCCAGCATTGTTCACCCTTCCGCTTACCCGCCCGCAGCGCCATGTCGCAGACATCGCACGCCAGGCCGCTCCAGTTGTGGGAAAGCCACCAAAAGCCATCGGCGCACCGCCGCGTCCCGACCGACGATGAATGGCCCGGGGCGCTGGGATCGGTCGCCTTCTGCGCTGGTGGACGGTCATGACAGATCCCCGAGCTGGTGATCTAGAGCCAGCTCGCGCCGCCGTCGGCCGAATGCCGTCGTGGAACAGGACGTCCGGCTAGTCTGGGCGGCCTGGGTCTGGGAGGCAGGTCCTGTGCCTGGTCGGTCCGTCCGGGTCCGGGAAGAGCACGTTCCTGCGCTGCATCAACCATCTCGAGACCATCAACCGTGGCCGGCTCTGGGTCGACGGCGAGCTCATCGGCTACCGCCAGGACGGAGACGCGCTCCACGAGCTGCACGACAAGGAGGTGTGCAGGCAGCGGGCACAGATCGGCATGGTATTCCAGAACTTCAACCTCTTCCCGCACTACACCGTCCTGGAGAACGTCATCCTCGGCCCCTGCCTGGTCAAGAAGGAGCCGCGGGCCACGGCCGTCGCGCACGCGGAGGAACTGCTGGGCCGGGTCGGCCTGGCGGAGAAGCTGCATGCCTATCCCAACCGGCTGTCGGGCGGGCAGCAGCAGCGCGTCGCCATCGCGCGGGCGCTGGCGATGCGGCCGAAGCTGATGCTCTTCGACGAGCCCACCTCGGCCCTCGACCCCGAGCTCGTCGGGGAGGTCCTCGACGTGATGCGCCGGCTGGCCCGCGAAGGCATGACCATGATCGTGGTCACCCACGAGATGGGCTTCGCCCGTGAGGTCGGGGACGCGCTGGTATTCATGGACGATGGTGTGATCGTCGAGGCGGGTCACCCGCGCGAGGTCCTGACCAACCCTCGGCACCAGCGAACCCAGTCATTCCTGTCGAAAGTGCTGTAACCACCATTGGAGCAACACCTATGAAGGCAACCCGTGCCGACGTCATCGTGATCGGGCTCGGCGCCATGGGATCGATGACGGCCTGGCAGGCGGCGGCGAAGGGGGCCTCGGTCATCGGGGTCGAGCAGTTCGGCGTGGGCCATGCCCGCGGCTCCTCCCACGGAGGGTCGCGCATCTACCGGCAGATCCTGTTCGAGGGCAAGGAGTACGTGCCGCTGGCCCGCCGGTCCCTCGACCTGGTCCACGGGCTGGAGCGGGAGAGCGGGGTCTCGCTGTTCACCCGCTCGGGCGGGCTCGTCATCGGCACCGAGCACGGCCCGCTGCTCAAGGACACGCTGGCCTGCGCGGCCGCCGGACAGGTCGAGCACGAGCTGCTGGACGTGGGGGAGCTGCGCCGCCGCTTCCCGCAGCACGCGGCGTACGACGACGACGTGGCGGTGTACGAGCCGGGCGCCGGGGTGCTGCGGCCCGAAGCCTGCGTCACCGCGGCCGTCGACGCGGCCCGGCG